>JBDSWC010000025.1:0-55087 GCA_039926845.1 Sphingomonas sp.
GTGACCAACATCACCGAAGTGATCGGCATGGAAGGCCCCGTCATCGTGACGCAAGAGCTGTTCAAGTTCGAATATCTCGACGAGTCCGCGGACGGCAAGATCGTCGGCGAATATCGCGCGATGGGCTTGCGGCCCTATTCGCTCGAGAAGGCACGCCAGTTCGGGTTCGATCAGGCGTTTCTCGAGGCGTGTTTGTAAGCAACGGACCGACGGCCCTGCTAAAACGACCGTCACCCCGGCCTTGTGCCGGGGTTCGCTGAGCCTCACCGGCTGAACTACAGCCTCTAATCCAACATTTGCCTCCCTGCGGACCCCGGCACAGGGCCGGGGTGACGGGCCGCTCGATGCCGCCCGCGTTAACTTTCTATCAGGGTTAATGCCGTTTTTACTTTTGCGAGGGCCGTTTAAGCCCGCGGGATGCTCCGCTGGCTGCTCCCGCTTGCCGTCCTCCTGCCCGCCCCGCTGGCGGCGGCGATGGCGCCCGAGCCGCCCGCACCGTTGCCCGACCGCATGGTGCTGGCGCCGGACGCCGAGGCGCAATGGGTGCCGTTCGAACTAACGCCGGGCAACCAGATCCGCTTCCGCATGACGATCGACGGCCGCGCGGCGACCGCACTGCTCGACACCGGGTTCAGCCAGTCGGTGATCTCGCGGCGCTGGGCGAAAGACGCGGGGCTGCGCATCACCGAAGGTGGCGTCGGCCTCGGGATCGGCGGGTCGGTCGCGATCGGCCAGGTCAACGGGCGGTCATTGGTGATCGGCGGGCTGACCAGGACGGGCGGACGGCTCGGCGTGCTCGATCTGCCGGACAGCGCGACCGGCAACAGCACCGCAATCGACGTGGTGATCGGCGGCGACCTGCTGCGTCAATATGCGCTCGACGTCGATTTCGCCCAGCGCCGTTTCCGCCTGCTGCCGAGCGGCCGTCTGCCGTTCGCCGGGCAAAGCGCCCCACTGTCGATCCGGGGGCAACTCTATATCAGCGAGATGCGAGTCGGGGAGACGCGGCTGCGGCCGATGATCGTCGATACCGGCGACGGCGCAACGATCGCGATGTCGGCGGAGGCGTGGGCGTCGCTCGGCGCGACGCGGCCCGCCACTACGACGACGGTGTCGTTCAGCGTCGCCGGCCCCGTCCAGTCCGAGCTCGCGGTGTTATCGGAGGTCGCGGTCGGTGACGCGGCACTGCGCCAGGCCGAGACGCTGATCGAGGCCAGCGGCGGGTTTTCGGCGCGAATGGGGTCGTCGGGACGGATCGGCACCGGCTTCCTCCAGCGCTTCCGCGTCCTACTCGATCCCGGCGCCGGGCGGATGGTGATGGCGGCGACCACCGACACCGACCGCGCGCCGCTGCGCTCGACCAGCGGCCTGCTGCTCGGCACCGAACAGGATCGCCTCCGCGTGCTCCACGTGATGCGCGGCAGCCCGGCGGCGGCGGGCGGATGGAAGCCCGGCGAGGAGATCTGCGGGATCGACGGCGCCGCCGTATCGACTGGCTATCGCAGCGACCCGATCGCGATGTGGCCGGCTGGCGCCCCCGGGCGCGTCGTCAAGCTGCGGCTGTGCGGTGGCACGACTCGCGCGCTGACGCTGGCGCGGTTTTACTAACAGCCCAATTGCGGACGTTTCGTGCCGCACACTTTACTTCGTCACCCCGGGCTTGACCCGGGGTCCCGCTTCTTGCGCGTCACGCGAGCACATCGAAGAGATCGCGCCATTCCGGATTGCCGCGCTCGATCAGTTCGAATTTCCACGCTCGCCGCCAGCGTTTCACGCGCTTCTCGTGAGCGATTGCGTCCGCGATCGACGGCACTCGCTCAGCCCAGACGAGGCGGTGCAACCCATAGCGCCGGCAGAAGTCCGAGCCGTAGCCGGTCCGGTGCTGCAAAACGCGCGCGGGAAGATCGGCCGTAACCCCAATATACATCGCGCCGCGATATCGATCGGCCATGATGTAGATCCAACCGCCATTTTGCCTCATCACAATAAGAAGAGAGAAGCGGGACCCCGGGTCAAGCCCGGGGTGACGGCAATGGATGGAAGGCAGCTAGGACCGATGCGGTCGTCCCTCTGCTCAAAGATTCATCACCAGACTGAACGCGACGATCGCCCCGATCAGCGCGAACACCTGCACCGAGCGCCAATCGAACCACGCCACCCGATCGAGATCGTCGCGCTTGCGGTGCCGCCAGTCGGCGACCCCGGCGAACAGCGCGACGGCGAGCGCCACCGCGACCGCCGCCTCGGCAATCTGCTTGCCCGTGAAATCCATGGTCTAGTGGCCGAGCTTCTCGATCTTTTCCTGCAGCCGCGCGAGTTCGGCCTTCAGCGCGGCAACATCTTCGTCCTTACCCGGAGTGGGCGCGGCGGGCGTCGCCCCCTCGACCGCACCCGGCTTGAACGCCTTGGTCGCGGCCTCGAACATCTGCATGTTGCGCTTGGCGATGTCGGCGAACGGCGAATTGGCGAACGCGCCCTCGACCGCCGACTTGAACTGCTCGTGGTTGCGGCGAAAGCTGTCCATCGACGCTTCGAGATAGCCCGGCACCATCGCCTGCATCGAATCGCCGTACATCGCGATCAGCTGGCGGAGGAAATTGACCGGCAGCATGGTCTGGCCGCGCGATTCCTCTTCCATGATGATTTGGGTCAGGACGTTGTGCGTGATGTCCTCGTCGGTCTTGGCGTCGACCACCTTGAAGTCGCGTCCATTGCGGGTCATCGTCGCCAGGTGATCGAGGGTGATGTAGGACGAGCTCTCGGTATTGTAGAGCCGCCGGTTGGCGTATTTCTTGATGATCACCGGGCCGTCGCCGGCGGCGTGCTTCTTCATGTGTAGAGCGCCCTTGTCGAATTTGCGGCAATGCTAGTCGGATGCTTGATGCACTGCAACACACACGTGCTGTGCTGCGCAAAATAAGTGCAGCATAACGGCACATTGACCCTACGTCGCCCGCGTGTCTGAGCAATGGTGCGGCTGCGCTGGCGATTGCCGCGACGACACGCTAGAAGCGTGCGAAATCGCATCAGGAGTCGCCGCATGTCCGACATCGTCATCACCGCCGCCAAGCGCACCCCCGTCGGCAGCTTCATGGGCGCATTCGCGAACACCCCCGCGCACGAACTCGGCCGCATCGCGATCGAGGCGGCGCTGGCGCAAGCCGGCGTGGCCGGCGCCGACGTGTCGGAGGTGATCCTGGGCCAGGTGCTGACCGCGGGCCAGGGCCAGAACCCGGCGCGCCAGGCATCGATGGCGGCGGGCGTCCCCAAGGAAGTACCGGCCTGGGGCGTCAACCAGGTGTGCGGCTCCGGCCTCCGCGCGGTCGCGCTGGCGGCGCAGGCCGTCGCGACCGGCGACGCAACGATTGTCGTCGCGGGCGGGCAAGAGAGCATGTCGCTCAGCGCCCACGCGCAAAACCTGCGCGGCGGCACCAAGATGGGCGACCTCAGCCTGGTCGATACGATGGTCAAGGACGGCCTGACCGACGTGTTCAACGGCTATCACATGGGCATCACCGCCGAGAACCTCGCCGAGCAGTATCAAGTGACGCGCGGCGAACAGGACGACTTCTCGGTCGCCAGCCAGAACAAGGCGGAGGCCGCGCGCGGATCGGGCCGGTTCAAGGACGAGATCGCCGCAGTCACTGTAAAGGGCCGCAAGGGCGACACGATCGTGGCGGACGACGAATATATCCGCGCCGGCGTGACGATCGACAGCGTGTCGGGGGTGCGGCCGGCGTTCAAGAAGGACGGCACCGTCACCGCCGCCAACGCCTCGGGTCTCAACGACGGTGCCGCCGCGTTAGTCGTGATGAGCCGCGAGGAAGCCGAACGCCGTGGCAGCCCGATCCTCGCCGTCATAAAGTCCTGGGCATCGGCTGGTGTCGATCCGTCGATCATGGGGATCGGCCCGGTCCCGGCCTCGAAGCGCGCGCTCGAAAAGGCCGGCTGGACGATCGCCGACCTCGATTTGATCGAGGCCAACGAAGCCTTCGCCGCGCAAGCGCTGTCGGTCGGCAAGGAGCTCGGCTGGGACGCGTCACGCGTCAACGTCAACGGCGGCGCGATCGCAATCGGCCACCCGATCGGCGCAAGCGGCGCGCGCGTGCTGACGACGCTGATCTACGAAATGCAGAAGCGCGACGCCAAGAAGGGCCTCGCGACGCTGTGCATCGGCGGCGGGATGGGCATCGCAATGTGCCTCGAGCGCGACTGACGATGCGGGGGACGACGATTGGCGTCGCGATCGTGCTCGCTACGCTGACCACACCAGTCATCGCGCAGCGGGCCCAACGCGCGATGGGACCCGCACCCATCGACGAACCGGGCAGCTGGGTCGGGCCCGACGACTATCCGAAGGACGCCATCCGCGCCAATCGCCAGGGTCGCGTGATGGCCAGACTGGACGTCGACGCTACCGGTCATGTCACCGCGTGCCGCATCGCCACGTCGAGCGGCACCGATAGCCTGAATGCCAAGACCTGCGAAATCCTGCTGGTGCGCGCCAAGTTCAACCCAGCGACGGATCGGCGCGGACGACCTATCGCCAGCACCTACAGCTTGCCGGTCCGCTGGGTCATGCCCGAGGACAGCGGGCCGAAAACGGTCGAAGTTGCTACCGCAGGCGCCGACCTCGACGTCGAAATCGCGATCGGCGCGGATGGCAAAATCATTCGTTGCCGTATGATTACGCAAATTGCGCCCGCCCCCACTGGCGCCGCCGATCAGTGCGCCTCGATGAAGCCGGGAACGATGTGGGAAGTCTTCACCAAGGATGGGAAGCCGACCGCAGTGATAGTCCGGCAACGTTTCACGCGATCGGTCAAGATAGCACCGGTCCCCTAAGCCGTCCGTTCGAAGCGGCCGCCGAGCCCCGTCAGCAATTCGTATTGCGACATGCCCGACGCCGCCGACGCGCGCGGCAGATCGTAGTCGATGTCGAGCCAATCGCCCTCGACGATATCGTGGCCGGTGACGTCGACAGCGGTGAGATCCATCGACACGCGGCCGAGCACCGGCAGCGTATCGCCATGGTGGAGCGCTTGCCCGCGCCCCGAAAAACCGCGCCAATAGCCGTCGGCATAACCGATATTGAGGATCGCAACGTCGGTCTCGGCCGGCGCGATCCAGGTCGCGTTGTAACCGACGGTCTCGCCCGCGGAGACGCGGCGGCGTTGCAGTACTTGGGTCTGTGGGAACGCCACTTGCGCGATGACGTCCGCCAGCTCAGGGCGCGGCACGCCCCCGTAAAGCGCTAGGCCCGGGCGCGTGAGGTCGAAGGCATAGTCCGCGCCGAGGGCGATCCCCGCCGAATTGGCGAGGCTCAGCCGTTCCGCCTTCACGCCTTCCGCCATCGATACGAAACGGCGGCGCTGGTCGTCGTTCTTCGGTGACTCTTCGTCCGCCGACGCGAGGTGGCTCATCAGCGTGTCGATGGCGAGCCCGCCTAGCGTCGCGAGGTCGCCCGCGCCCGACCCGAGCCGGTTGATGCCGGTGTCGAGCATGACGTGGCACGCCCCACCGCACGCCGCCCGCCAGCGATCCGCCTGCGCGGCGGTGTTGAGCACCGGCGTCGCGATGCCGGACAGCGCCGCGCTCATGTCCTCGTCGCGCACGCCGTGGAGCACCGACAGCGCGGGCAACCCGAGCGGCGCCAGCGCCACCGCCTCCGCCCAGGTCGCGACGAAAAACTCCCGGCATCCCGCCGCCGCCAGCGTCGTCGCGACCCATGCCGCGCCGAGCCCGTAGCCGTCGGCCTTGACCGCCGCGCCGCACGCCGCGCTTCCGCTCATCCGCGCCAGCGCGCGCCAATTGGCGGCAAGTGCGTCGGCATCGCGGCGTAAACGAAGGGGAGCATTCATGGCGCGGTGCCTAACGAGGTGTGTCCGTCAAGGCTAGGCGAACGGCTTCTCGTCCTTCCATTTCAGCCCCCACAGCGACACGATCAGCGCCATCAGCACCACCCACCAGGTGTACCACAACCCTGCGTAGGGATCGCCGGTCTTGGCGACGATCAGCTGGCTGATCAGCGGCAGGAAACCGCCGAAATAGCCGGTGCCGATATGGTAGGGCACCGACATCGAGCTGTAGCGGATGCGCGGCGGGAACATCTCCGCCAGCAACGCCGCGACGGGGCCGTAAGTCGCCCCCGCCAGCGCGCTCATCACCAGCATCGCGAACAGGATCGCGAGCACGCCCCATGCGGTCGGCCGCACCTTGTCGAGGCTGTAGCCCGCGTCCTTCAGCGCCGCATCGAGCCCCGCCGGGCTGGTGTCGGCGACCGCCTCGCCGCCGATCAGCACCACCACCGCGGGGGTCGAGCCCTTGCTGTAAGCAACCCCCTTCTTGGAGAAATAATCGAGCAACTGGGCGCACGCATTGTCCTGCTTTTTCGACAGGATCATGCTGGTCAGGTTATAGTCGCAGTTCGGCCCGCTGACGATCACCGGGGCGCGCTTGTTCGCGTGGACCAGCGCCGGGTTCGCCGACCCGCCGATCACCCAGAAGATCGGGAACAGCATCACCAGCGTCAGCGCATAGCCGATCACGATCGGCGCCTTGCGCCCGACGCGGTCGGACATGCGGCCGAACAGGATGAACCAGAACAGGCCGCACAACCCGCCGAACCCGACGATCAACTGCGCGCTGGTCTCCTCCACCCGCATCGTCGTCGTCAGGAACGACAGCGTCGAGAACAACGCGGTATACCAGATCACGGTCAACCCCGCCGCGACCCCGAACAAGGCGACGAACAGCCGCTTCGGATTGCCGGGATAGGTCAGGCTCTCGACGAACGGGTTCTTCGCGGTCTCGCCCGCTTCCTTCATCGCGGCGAAGATCGGGCTTTCGCTCAGCTTGAGCCGCATCCACAACGACACCGCCAGCAGCAACAGCGAAAAGACGAACGGGAACCGCCACGCCCACGCCGCCCAAGTGGCGTCGCTGACCACCAGCTTGGTCAGCAGCACCACCGCCAGGCTGAGGATAAACCCGCCCGCGACGCTGGCCTGGATAAAGCTGGTATAGAACCCGCTCTTCCCCGGCGGCGAATGTTCCGCGACATAGATCGCCGCCCCGCCATATTCGCCGCCCAGCGCGAGGCCCTGCAGCACCCGCAGGAAGATGATGATGCCCGGCGCCCACAGCCCGATCTGCGACGCCGGCGGGATGAACCCTACCCCCGCGGTCGCGATGCCCATCAGGGTGATCGTGACGAGGAAGGTGTATTTGCGCCCGAGCTTGTCGCCGAGGAACCCGAACAACGCCGCGCCGAACGGGCGAAACCCGAACCCGACCGCGAACCCGGCCCATACCAGCACCATCCGCACGGTCTCATTGTCCGACGGCACGAACGTCTTGCCGATGATCGTCGCGAGCGTGCCGTAGATGAAGAAGTCGTACCATTCGAACAGCGTGCCGAGCGACGACGCGGCGATGACGAGGCGCACGTCGGCGGGGGAAGGGTCGGGCCGTAGTTCTTCCGGTGCCAGCGTCGCCATTCAATCCCCCTCGTCGTGCCCTTGGAATGACCCTACCGCGTCCGGCCGGAGAGTGGAATATGTGGGTCGGCCTCGATGGCGTACTTCTTACTCCCCTCCCCGGAAGGGAGGGGCCGGGGGTGGGTTGGCGAGCGCAGCGAGCCATCCTACGCTCTCCCCATGTGCCGTCGCATCGATCCGGAGCTGACCAGACGGGCGCGCGAATTGCGCAACAACCCGACCCCGACGGTGTTGATCAGGCCAATGGCCGGGTTTGGTGGTTAGCAGACGAGCCGCCGCTTATGGTGCCGATGCCCCCATATTCTTTCTAACCCCCTCTAGGGACAGCGCAGGGGCCGGCAGCGCGAAGCGCGCGGCGGGTATCGGCTCATCGGTGACCGTGTCGAGTTCAAACCCCGTGAACACCAATGGCGCGCCAGTTTTCAACACGTCCTGCACGCTCTTGAATGGGTTCGTGCCGGCAAAAAATTGGCCCATCGCTGCAACGGACATATCGAACTGATACGCCATCGCCGCTCCTAACGGAGCGAGCGTCGGGTCCGAGCTGATCACGACGAACGGCGGGCCAACGGGCTTACCGCCAGCCTGTGTGCTCATATAGTAAGCAATGCCCTTTCTTCCCCGGATCGTGACGACGCCGCCTTTCACCAACTCCATCGTCGGGACGTTCTTGGCCGCGTCTTTCGGCATCGTGGCGGTGAGCTTCTTCATTTGCTCTTGCATAACAAGGGACATGTCCTCGATCCGCATAACGGCAGGGCCATCGAAGCTGGCCTGTATCATGTAACCATGCCCGTCATGCGTTATGAAGTAAGCATTCGGGTTCGACGTCGCGCCTCGCACGTCTCTATTTGAGGCAACCTCGATCTTTATCGAAATGAACCCGTTGGGTCCGACATAGTTCGCGGTCAGGTCGGCAAATGCGGGCGTAGCGATCGCCAGAGATGAACACGCTATCGCGGATAAAACGCGCATCAGCCAATCTGCCTCGCATCAATAATCGCAATCGGTATGCGCCCCCTGGCGGATGTCTGCAATTGGGTCGTTAGCTGCCCCCGCCTCACCCACCTCCCCTCCGCTTCCCCTTCGGAATATCCCCCAGCCGCCATCCCCCGAACAGCGCCCGCGTCGGGTCGGTCGCCGGCTTGCCGCTGGCCTTCGACCATCCCGTCACCTGGCTCAGGTCGGGCAAGTCGCCCGGCGCCCAGCGGTGATACGTAGGCTCGCCGCGCGCCAGCCGTTCGGCCTCGGCGATGCGGTATTTCAATTCCTCCTGCTCCATCCTGTACTCGTGGATCAGCGCCAGCTTCATCGACCGCGCCTGGCGCGTTTCGCCGGGGCGCAGCCGGCCGAGCATCGGCGCCGATCCCAACTGCGCTTCCTTCTGGTGCAGATACAGCAGCTGCAACGCCTGGTTCGCGGTCAGCGGCGGGATCGCGGGCGGATCGTTGCGGCGCCAATCGTCGTCGGCGAACGATTCGAGTTGCGCGTTTTCCATTAGCGCCATCTTCAGCCGTTCGTATCCCATCCCCAGCGCCAACTGCCATTCGCGCGCGAAGGCGGGATTGCGCTTGCGGTGACGATAGAGCGCGTCCGGGCAAAACCCCGCCGCAGCGGCGGACAGCGCGACGTTCGCGGTTGCACAGAGCGAGGCGAGAAAGCGTTGTCTGACGGCATGGTCGATCAGGCCCGCCTGGGCACGGCGCACTTGCCAGCGGCCGGTGTTGGAGCGGCGGATGTGCGGCTCGCCGCCGGTCGGTGCGATCGTACCGATGCGCTTCGGTATTAGATCGGCGTGCGCGATCGCCAGCGCAGCGTCCCATTGCACCGCGAACGCCGGATGCTTGGCGCGCCGCCTGTTGAACCGACCGATCAGCAACCCGAGCGCACGAGCTGCCGCCGCGCCGTTGCCGGTGCGGCGAAGGTGGCGCAGGAACGCGGCGTTTTCCATGTGCTGCGCGCGGGTGAGTGGCTGGGGCACAGCCAAACCAATTCTGCCTGAAATTCCAACATATCAAGAGGGAGTTTAGGCAATCCGCCGGATTACTCTTTCCCTCTCCCCTTGTGGGAGAGGGAGGGAGCCGACGAAGTCGGCGGAAGGGTGAGGGGAAGTGCGATACAGTGCCGACTTCCCCTCACCCTTCCCGTCCCTCTCCCACAAGGGGAGAGGGAGATTAAAGGATCGCGACCACCTCGATCGGCTCATCGCGCCCGGACAGCTCGACGTCCTCGCCCGCCATCGCCCCGATCAGCGCCCGCGCGAGCGGCGCGCTGAACGCGATCAGCCCCGCTGCCGGGTCGGCTTCGTCGTCGCCGACGATGCGGAGGTCGCGCTCGCCGCCGTCCATCCGGATGCGCACGCGGCTGCCGAACGCTATCTCGTCGGCGGGCGGCGGCGGGGCGACGATCGCGGTGACGCGACGGGTGTGCCAATACCGCAGGCTGCGCGCGATTTCCTCGCGGCGAGGCTCGTCGGCGGTCGCTTGCTCGGCCTCCAATTCCGCGATGCGCGCGTCGATCAACGCGGGGCCGCCTTCGGTGACCAGGTTCGGTCCCGCGGGGATCGGCAGTTCGAAGCGCGGTTCCTTATGCTCCTCGTCGGATTCGCGGCGGAACGCGACGCTCACGCCGGTTTGCCGAGCGCGCGGATAATCGCGGAGAAATCGAGGCTGCCGTTGCCGTCGTCGTTGAACTTCTGGAACAGTTCGGCGGCCTTCGCGCCCATCGGCGTGTCGGCGCCGACCGACGACGCGGCCTCCATCGCGAGGCGCAGATCCTTGAGCATCAGCGCGGTCGCGAAGCCGCCTTCGTAGTTGCGGTCGGCGGGCGTCTCCGGGCCGACGCCGGGCCATGGCGCGTAGCTGGTCAGCGACCAGCTTTGCCCCGACGAGACGCTGGCGATGTCGAAGAATTTCTGCGGGTCGAGCCCGAGCTTGTCGGCGAGCAGGAACGCCTCGCACGTCGCGATCATCTCCGCGCCGAGCACCATGTTGTTGCAGATCTTCGCCGCCTGCCCCGCGCCGCTCGCGCCGGCATGGATCACTGCCTTGCCCATCGCGGCCAGGAACGGCTCGGCGCGGTCGAAGCCCTCCGCGCTGCCGCCGACCATGAAGGTCAGCGTGCCGGCATTGGCCGCCGCGATCCCGCCCGACACGGGCGCATCGACCATCGTCAGGCCTTTGGCCAGCGCCGCTTCGCCGACGCGCTTGGCGGTCGCGACGTCGATCGTCGAACAGTCCATCAGGATCGCGGAGGCGGGCGCGGCACCGAACACGCTGTCGGTATAGACGCTTTCGACATGCTTGCCCGCGGGGAGCATCGTGACGACCGCTTCGACGCCGTCGCACGCCTCCGCAGCGCTCGCGACGGGCAGGCAGCCCGCGGCCTTGGCCTTGTCGAGTGCCTCCGCCGACAGGTCGAACGCGCGGACGTCATGGCCGTTCTTGGCCAAGTTCGCGGCCATCCCGCCGCCCATGTTGCCCAGCCCGATGAATGCGACGCGTGCCATGTCAGATTTCCTACTTTCCAAGCGTCAATTCAAACGCGCCGACCAGACAGGTGGCGCCACCGATCATCAATACGACTAGTCGGATCCAAGCGTTGGCGCGCCACAGCCGGCGGTTCAGTGGCGTCGCGTCGGACACGATCTCTTCCGAGAAAACTCCGTCGTGACGGCGAAAGTCCTGGAAGGCCTTGATGCCCAGCCAAAGGCTGCCGCAACCCAACAGGAAGAGCGCGAGCGCAAGGATCATTTGCCCTTCCAGGTGCCGGGGCGCTTCTCGACGAACGCAGTCATGCCTTCCTTCTGGTCCTCGGTGCCGAACAGGCCGTGGAACAAGCGGCGCTCGAACTGCACTCCCTGCCCCAGCATCGTCTCGAACGCGGCGTTGACCATTTCCTTGTTCGCCTTGACCGCGAGCGGCGCCATCCCGGCGATCGCCGTCGCAACCTTGATCGCTTCGGCGACCAGATCGGCGGCGGGAATGATGCGCGACACGAGGCCCGCGCGTTCGGCCTCCGCGGCGTCCATGAAGCGGCCGGTCAGGCACATTTCCATCGCCTTGGCCTTGCCGACAGCCCGTGTGAGGCGCTGGCTGCCACCCATCCCCGGGGCAACGCCGAGCTTGACCTCGGGCTGGCCGAACTTGGCGGTGTCGGCGGCCAGGATGAAATCGCACATCATCGCGAGCTCGCACCCGCCGCCGAGCGCGAACCCCGCGACCGCTGCGATCACCGGCTTGCGGGTCCGCGTGAACATCTCCCACCCGGCGAAGTAATTGTCGCCGAACATCGCCCCAAATCCCTGGGGTGCCATCTCCTTGATGTCCGCCCCAGCCGCGAAGGCTTTTTCGCTGCCGGTCAGCACTGCGCAGCCCTGCGACGGGTCGGCGTCGAACGCCTGGGCCGCAGCGACGAGTTCGCCGAGCACCTGGTTGTTGAGCGCGTTGAGCGCCTGCGGGCGGTTGAGCGTGATCAGCGTCACGCCGCCCTCGCGCTGCTCGACCAACAGGGTTTCGTAACTCATCGCAATCACTCCTTGGGCGGCAGCGGGGTCCACGCCTGGTCGGCGGGGAGCGGCTGGAAATAGGCGTCGACCATCGCGTCGGTGCCCTCGGCGGGGGTCGCGGGGGTCCAGCGCGGGTTGCCCGTCTTGTCGATCAGCAGCGCGCGCACCCCTTCGGCGAAGTCGGGCGCCTGATACATGCGGATCATGATCGCGAACTCCATCCGCATCTCGTCGACGAAATGGAGGTGGCGCGGGCTTTCGACCAGCATCTTGAGCGAAACCTTGCACGACGTGGGGGAACGTGCGGCGAGCGTCGCGAGTTGCGCGGTCGCCCAGTCGCCGCCATCGGCCTCGAGGTCGCGCAGGATCGTCTCGTAGTCGTCCGAGGCAAACAGCTGGTCGATATCGGGAAGCTGCGCGACGATCTTCGCAGCCGGCGGCGTAACGGCAGCGCCGGCGAGGATCGACTCGGTCTTTTCGGGCGCCGCGCAAATCTGCGCTTTCACCTCGTCCAACGCTTCCGACGGCACGTAGAAATTGGCCAGCCCCAGCGCGACGCAATCCGCACCGTCGAGCCGCGCGCCTGTCAGCGCGAGATACTGCGCGCTCCGCCCCCGCAACCGCGACAAATACCGCCCGCCGCCGACATCGGGAAACAATCCGATCGTCGTCTCGGGCATCGCGAACAAGGTCCGCTCGGTCGCGACCCGATAGCGGCACGGGCACGAAATCCCGACACCCCCACCCATCGTCACCCCATCCATGAACGCCACGCCCGGCTTGGGGTAGGTATACATCAGATGGTTGAGACGATACTCATGGAAGAAGAACTGCTGCCCCACCGTCGCGCCCTGCGGCACGTCGTGCGCGATCGCGACGACGTCGCCGCCGGCGCAGAAACCCCGGCCGTCGGCATGATCGATCAGCACGATCCGCACATCGGGGTCGCTTCGCCAATCGAGCAAGGCGCGCGTCATGGCCTGTACCATCTCGAGATTGAGCGAATGTAGCGCCTTGGGCCGGTTGAGGCTCAGCCGCCCGGCGCATTGGTCGACATAGGTACGGACGTCATCGGTCGTCATCAGGTTCACGCAGAGCCCCTTTAGTGCGTGATGGAAACGTACGAACCCGGCGCGGGCTCGATGGGATCGGCGGGCGGGCGGGCCGGGACGCGTTTGCCCGATCCGTGATCGGTCAGCCATCGGTCCCATGCCGGCCACCAGGACCCGTCGTTCCGGGTCGCACCGGCCAGCCATTCCTGCGCGCCGTCGGGCCGCGCGTCGCTCGTCCAGAAGCCGTGCTTGTTGGCCGACGGCGGGTTGATCACGCCGGCATTGTGCCCCGATCCGCCGAGTACGCAGGTGACCGGCCCGCCGAACAGTTTGGCGCCGTCGTACACCGCGCTCCACGCCGAGACGTGATCGTCCTTGAGCGCAATCAGGAAGATCGGGGTCTTGACCGCCGACAGATCGATCTCGACCCCGCCGACCTGGAAGCCTGTCTTTTCCTTGAGCGCGTTCGACGCGAGCAGCCCGCGATTGTAGCTCTTGAGGAAAGCATGCGGGATGCGTGCGCCGTCCTCGAACCAATAGAGCAGGTCGCTCGGCGGCGCGGCCTTGTCGAGCAGGTAATGGTTGATCACCGACGACCAGATCAGGTCGTTCGATCGCACCGCGGCGAACAGTTGCTGGAGCTCGGTCGAATCGATGAACCCCTGCCGCTCGAGATGCCCTTCGAGCGCCTCCAGGTGCGCCTCGTGAACGAACGCCGCCCAGTCGCGCATATCGGCGAAATCGACCATCGACCCGATCAAGGTTGCGGTGTTGACCTCGTTCGCGCGGCCCTTCGCTTGCAGCCAGGCCAGCGCCACCGACACGAGCGTGCCGCCGAGGCAGAAGCTGAACAGGTCGATCTTGTCTCCGCCGCTGCGTTCCCGCGCCTGCCCGATCGCCTCGACGATCCCGTCGAGCACATATTGCTCGACCCCGCAGTCGCGATGGCTTTCGTCGGGGTTGACCCACGAAATGACGAACACCGTCCGCCCCTGATCGACCAGCCATTTGACCAGGCTCGACTTGGGCTGGAGGTCGATCATGTAGAATTTGTTCACCAGCGGCGGCACGTAGAGCAAAGGCTCGGTCGCCACATCCTTGGTCGCAGGATCGTATTGGATCAGCTGGAACAAATGGTTCTGGAACACCACGCTGCCCGGCGTCGCGGCGATCGTCTTGCCCTTTTCGAACGCATTCGCGGTGCGGCGGCGGACGATGCCTTTCCCTTCCGCCACATCCTCGATCAGGTGCGCGAAGCCCTGCGCCAGGTTGGCGCCGCCCGTTTCGACCGTGCGCTTGACCACGTCGGGATTGGTCATCGCGAAATTGGTCGGGGCGATTGCATTGAGATATTGATCGACCAGGAAATCGATCATCGCGGCGTTGGGCGTATCGCCTTTTTCCGCAACGCTCGCGACGCTGCGGATCTGTTTCGACGCGAGCAAATAGGCGTCGCGGATCGTGCGGTAATAGGGATTGTCCTGCCACTCGGACGAAGCGAAGCGGCGGTCGCGCGGCTTCTCGGCGTCGGGCTTGGGCAGGAACGCCGCCGACCAGAAATCGCCCCATTCCCGTGCCGCCTGCAACTGCACCTCGAGCAGATGCTGCGGGTTGCGCCCGAGCCCGACGGCGAAGTCCGACACCGTCCGCATCAACGCGAGCGGATCGTAGGGCCGCGTCGCCTCGCTCTTGACCGGCGCGCGCGCGGCAGTTGTCATCGCAGTCGTGATGTTGGCCAGCGCGTCCTGCCAGAGCGCGGCGGGGGATTGCTCGGTCACTGGCGCGTCAAATCCCGGCCGACGATCATCCGCATCACCTGATTGGTGCCCTCCAGGATCGAATGGACGCGCAGATCGCGCCAGAAGCGCTCGATCGGATAGTCGCGGAGGTAGCCGTAGCCCCCGTGGAGCTGCAGCGCGCGATCGACAATGCTCGACCCGTTGTCGGTCGCCAGCCGCTTCGCCATCGCCGAAAAGCGCGACTTGTCGGGCGCGTTCGCGGTCACCTTGGCCGCCGCCATATAGAGCAGTGCACGCGCTGCCTCGAGGTCGGTCGCCATGTCGGCGAGCATGAATTGCGTGTTCTGAAAATCGGCGACCGCTGTGCCGAACTGATGGCGTTCCTTGGTATATTTGACCGATTCATCGAGGCAGCGCTGCGCCCCGCCCAACGAACACGCGCCAATATTGAGCCGCCCGCCGTCGAGCCCCGCCATCGCGAAGCGGAACCCGTCGCCTTCGGCGCCGACACGGTTTTCGACCGGCACGCGGCAATCCTCGAAGATCACTTGCGCGGTCGGGCTGGCGTTCCATCCGAGCTTTTTCTCCGGCGCGCCGAACGACAGGCCCGGCGTGCCTTTTTCGATCACCAGGCAGGAAATGCCCTTCGATTTCTCCTCCGACGTGCGGACCATGCAGACATAGATGTCGTTATAGCCCGCGCCGGAAATGAACTGCTTGGTGCCGTTGAGGACATAATGGTCGCCGTCGAGCCGCGCGCTGGTCTTGAGCGCTGCGGCGTCGGAGCCCGATCCCGGCTCGGTCAGACAATAGCTCGCGATCTTGTCCATGCTGACGAGGTCGGGGAGGAAGCGGTCCTTGATCGCTTGCCCGCCGAACCGGTCGATCATCCACGTCGCCATATTGTGGATCGAAATGTAGGCGCTGGTCGCGGGGCAGCCGTACGCCATGGCCTCCATGATCAGCGCGGCTTCCAAGCGCCCGAGCCCGATCCCGCCCGATTCCTCCGACACGTAGATCGCGCCGAACCCGAGCTCGCCGACCGCCTTCCAGACATCGACGGGATAGTGGCACTTCTCGTCCCACTCGGCCGCGAACGGGGTGATGCGGTCGGCGGTGAACTTGCGCGCGAGGTCCTGGATCTCGCGCTGGTCGTCGGTCAGGTCGAACTGATTCGTCATTTGGCGTTGGTCTCGGCTTCCGTTGGCGCGTCGCCGTCGTCGGCGGGCACGTCGGTGATATTGACGTCCGACGACAGATTACCCTCGTCGAGCGCGGTGATGTTGGCGGCGCTCTCGTTGGTCGGAGCGGACGTCTTGCCGCCATGGCAGGCAGCGAGCGCCGTTGCCGCGGCGGAGAGGATGACGAGACGGTAGGTCATAGGTTGAATTCCCGACTTGATGAGTCAGCCATAGCGGCACGCCCCGAGCTACGCCACAAGAGGCCGCACAGACGCAAGGATGCCTCTTTCGACCGATGCGGCGCAATGCGTGTTGATCGAATAACACACTTGTGCAAGAGCGGGTCGCCGAGGGAGTGACTGCGATGGAAGCGTTGCGCGGGTTGGGCTTGCACTGGTTTTACGGCGTGCAACTCGAAACGACTCGCTACCTGATCGGGGCGATCGGCGTCGCGGCATTCACCTGGGCGGCCGGGCGATGGATCCTCCACCGCCGCATCCAGGATCGGCACGCCACCCGCTATCACGCGACATTCGAATCGGTCGTCACCCGCGGCAAGGCGGCTTAGTTCAGCCAAAGCTGAACACCAGCCGATATTTGCAATCCTTCGCGGTATCGCCGGCGTGATCGACGAGCGCAATCCGATCAACCAAGCTTAGGTCGCGCTTCGATCCGTCGAAGGCGTTGCTGGACAGATATGCCGTCAGATGACCCTTGTCCCACACGGCGTATTGCCATTCCCCGGACACCACGCGCTTGCGGTAGGTTCGCCGGCTCCCCGTTTCCACAATTACGCGTCCCGATCGGTCAGGTGGCGATGCCCAGTTGATTTCCGAGACATCTATCGCGCCGAACGGGCCTGACCAGCGATAGTGGGAGGAGTGCATGCCACCCTCGCCCAACACCAGCTGTTCGCGGTCGGCAAGATCCAGGACGGTGGCGTAACCGCAGAACCGACCCGGCCCCCGCCATGGTTCCTTTTCGCTCTCGCCGTCCCCGGCAGCAAGCGTCGTCACCAGGGCAAGAGCGAGCATTATCACCGGTTCACCCCATCGTCGGGATGACGAACGCGTTGGCACCGTCGCCGACCCCGCCGTCGGGCCAGCGCTGGGTCACGGTCTTGACCTTGGTCCAGAACTTGACGCCTTCCATGCCGTGCTGGTTGGTGTCGCCGAACGCACTGCGCTTCCACCCGCCGAAGGTGTGATAGGCGACCGGGACCGGAATCGGCACGTTGATCCCGACCATCCCGACATTGACCCGAGCGGCGAATTCGCGCGCGGCGTGGCCGTTTCGCGTGAAGATCGCGACGCCGTTGCCGTATTGGTGCTCAGACGGCAGCCGCACCGCTTCCTCGAAATCCTTGGCGCGGACGATCTGGAGGACAGGGCCGAAGATTTCCTCCTTGTACGATTCCATCGACGTGGTGACGCGATCGAACAGCGACGGGCCGATGAAAAATCCTTCCTCGTAGCCCTGGAGCTTGAAGCCACGCCCGTCGACGACCAGTTCGGCGCCCTCGTCGACGCCGGTCTGGATCCAGTTCTCGACCCGCTGCTTATGCGCGGCATTGACCACCGGGCCGTAATGCGCGTCGGCATCGGTGCTTACCCCGACGCGGAGCTTGTCGATCGCGGGGATCAGCTTCTCGCGCAGCGCATCGGCGGTCTTGTCGCCGACCGGCACCACCACCGGCAATGCCATGCAGCGCTCGCCGGCCGAGCCGAATGCCGCACCCGACAAATCGGCGACGACCTGGTCGAGATCGGCGTCGGGCATGACGATGCCATGGTTCTTCGCGCCGCCCATCGCCTGGACGCGCTTCCCGGCCTCGACGCCGCGACGATAGACGTAGTGCGCGATGTCGCTCGACCCGACGAAGCTGACCGCGCTGATCGCTGGATGGTCGAGGATCGCGTCGACCATTTCCTTGTCGCCATGGACGACCTGCAGGATGCCCTCGGGAAGCCCGGCTTCGCGGAAAAGTTCGGCGAGCCGCACCGGCACCGACGGATCGCGTTCGCTGGGCTTTAGGATGAAGGCGTTGCCCGTGGCGATCGCGACCCCCGACATCCAAAGCGGGATCATCGCGGGGAAGTTGAACGGGGTGATGCCGGCGCCGATGCCGAGCGGCTGGCGCATCGAATAGACGTCGATCCCCGGCCCCGCACCCTGCGTATATTCGCCCTTCAGCACGTGCGGGATGCCGCAACAGAACTCGATCACCTCGAGTCCGCGCTGGATGTCACCCTTGGCGTCGGCGATCACCTTACCATGCTCGGACGAGAGCAAATGCGCGAGCTCGTCCATGTTCTTTTCGACGAGCGCCTTGAAGTTGAACATCACCCGCGCGCGGCGCTGCGGGTTGGTCGCCGCCCAGCTCGGCTGCGCGGCTTGCGCCGCGGCAACCGCCCGGTCGAGGTCGGCCTGCGTGCCGAGCGCCACCGACGCCTGGACCTTGCCGGTATTGGGATCGAACACGTCGCCCGAGCGCCCGCCCGCCCCGCCCTGATGGCCGACGATGTGATGATCGATGATACGCATAATGTCTCCTGCGCGCGGGGGCACTTTCGCGGCTGCTCTGAAATTAAATTACCGTTGGCACAAGCGCTTTGCGCTGTCAGCGGTCAAGCCGCTCGACGGGTATGCGGATCGGTTGGCCCGCGACGGCAACCGGCCTCAAAAACCGAACGATTGTTGCGGTGAAGGTTTGGGCGCGGGCATCGCCGCGGCGGTCTCGATGCCCTCCAGCGCGAGCATTCGCGCCTTCGCCAGCGACCCGCCCGGTGCGGAAAACCCACCGACCTTACCGCCCGCCGCCAGCACGCGATGGCACGGCACGATCAGCGGGACCGGGTTGCTCGCCATCGCCTGGCCGACATCGCGCGCGAATTCGGGACCGGCGCCGAGCGATTTCGCCACCGCGCCATAGGTCGTGCTTTCGCCCCAGCCGAGCCTGCGAACGGCCTCGTAAACGCGCGCGAAGAACGGGGACTGCTCGCCCAGATCGATGGCAACGGCGTCGAAGTCGGTTGGCTCGCCAGCGAAATAGCGCTGTGCCGCCGCGATCACGGCCGCAATATCGGCGGGCGGATCGGTCCGAACGGCATCGGGCAAGCGACGCAACAACGCACGCTCAGCCTCTGCTTCGGTGTTCGCAGGCAAACGAAACGCGATGACGCCGCGTCCGCTCCAGCCGATCGCGGCGAATCCGTGCGCGGTCTCGAAGACGTGATAGCGATGCATCGGCGTTCCTTTTTCCACATCAGGCCGCGTCGTGGAAGATGATCCCGAGCGTATGGCGATGCCCGTGCCGGACCCGGCTGACACCGTGACGCATCGCCACGCGATAGTCGCCGCGCCCGCCGCGCTGCGGCCGATTGTTGACCGCAAACACCACGCCATCGCCTTTGCCAAGGGGTGCTACCTCGACGCGCGATTGCATCCGCGGGCGCTGTTCGGTCAGCACGAACTCGCCGCCGTCGAAGTCCTCGCCGGGTGCCGACAGCAGCACCGCGACTTGCGACGGGAAAACGTGCACGCCGTACAGATCCTGGTGCAGGCAATTATAGTCGCCAGCACCGTATTGCAGCAGCAGCGGCGTCGGCCGCGTCTGGCCGTCGGCATGGCACCGCGCCAGGAATGCCGCGTGATCGCCGGGAAAACGCGCGGCGAGCCCCATCCGTTCGTGCCAGCGGTTCGCGATCGGTGCGAGGCGCGGATAGAGCTCGGCCCGCATGGCCTGCACCAGCGGCGGCAACGGATAGGCGAAATAACGATACTCGCCCAGCCCGAAACCGTGCCGCGCCATCACGACGTGGCTGCGGAAGGTAGCGCTCGGGCCATACAGGGCGGCAATACCGTCGCACGCGGCCGCCCCGAGCAGGCCGGGGAGCCTCGCCCAGCCCTGAGCGTCGAGGTCATCGGCGATTGCGGCCCAGTCGAACGAGTCAGATTGTTTGATCATCGCGCAACTTTGCGCTGCGCGGCGCCGATACGCACTCCGCGGCTTGCGTTCGAACACCAGAAACGAAAAACCCCGCCAACCCATTGGGCGGCGGGGTTTTAATGGTGGGCGTAGCAAGGATTGAACTTGCGACCCCTGCGATGTCAACACAGTGCTCTACCACTGAGCTATACGCCCACGAGGGAGCGGCCTCTAGCGAAGCGTGGGGCGGCCTACAACCCCCCGCTCGCGGTTTCCGATTCGAACAGGCGATCGACCTCCATCACCAGATCGCGCAGGTGGAACGGCTTGGACAGCACGCGTGCCTGCGGCATCGTTTTGCCCGCGCGCAACGTCACCGCGGCAAATCCGGTAATGAACATGACGCGCGTCGAGGGCGCCATCTCGGCGACCTTCTGCGCCAGTTCGATCCCGTCCATCTCGGGCATGACGATGTCGGTCAGCAACAGGTCGAAATGCTCGGCCTCGATCAGCGGCAAGGCGGCGGTGCCGCGGTCGACCGCGGTGACGGCATAGCCCGAGCGTTCGAGCGCGCGCGTGAGATACTCGCGCATCACCGAATCGTCCTCGGCCAAGAGAATTCTGATCATTGCCGTCCCGCTTTATGTTCTGGCGCCGTTTTATGCGCCAAGGGTTTAAAAATTTCCAGCGTCCACGCAGATTGCCGCGTCCCGATGCGACGCATAGTATGGCGAGCATGGCAGCCCCGTCATTCGACCGCTTTGGCGCTATCCCACCGATAAGTCCGGTGGTGGTGTCGGTGCCGCATGCCGGACGCGACTATCCGCTGCAACTGCGCGCCGCGGCGGCGGTGCCGATCGCATCGATGCTGGCGCTGGAGGATCGCCACGTCGATACGCTGGCGCTCGCAGCCCATGGTGACGAGGCGTTGTTTATCCAGCACCGCGCGCGCGCCTGGATCGACCTCAACCGCGCGGAGGACGAGCGCGATCCGCTGATCGACGACGGCGCCAGGCCGATCCCGGCGGGCGCGGCAGCAGTCAAGTTGCGGAGCGGGCTCGGGCTGATCCCGCGTCGCGCCGCGCCGGGGGTGACGTTATGGCGTCGTCGCCTGTCGGACGACGAGGTGCGCCAGCGCATCGCCGAGGATCACCGCCCCTATCACGCCGCGCTGGCCGAGGCGCTGACCGCCGCGCGCGACCGGTTCGGCGCGGCGCTGCTGATCGACTTGCACTCGATGCCACCGCTGCCGGGGCCGTTGTCGGCAAAGGTAGTATTGGGCGACCGTTTCGGGCGCAGCGCGGGCGCGCGGCTGGTGCACCGGCTCGAGGGCGAAGTGGCGACCGCCGGGCTGACCGCCGCACTCAACGCGCCCTATCCGGGCGGGCATATTCTCAGCCGGCATGGCCGTCCGACGAACGGCATCCACGCGATTCAGGTCGAGATCGACCGCCGCCTGTATCTCGATGCCGGCCTCAACGCGCCGGGAAAGGCGCTCGGCACGACCGCCGCCTTGCTTCGCCGGATGATCGACGCGGCCACCGACGAATTACTCGGCGGCGGCGAATTCGCGCTCGCGGCTGAATAGCGGGGCTTTTGTTGAGTGGCGGTCGGCGATGCTCCAAGGTTGATCGAACTGCGATAGGGGGTAGAGGCAAAGACGCACAAGCGAGAGGACGAGATGACCAAGGCCATTGCCCCCCGTTCGCGCAAGGTCCGCATCCTTGCGACGTTGGGTCCCGCGAGCAACACGGCCGAGATGATCGCCAAGCTGTACGAAGCGGGCGCCGACGCGTTTCGCGTCAATATGAGCCACGGCGACCAGGCGTCGAAGGTCGCGGTGATCGAGGCGATCCGCAGTCTGGAAAAGAAATACGGCCGCCCGACGACGATCCTCGCCGATCTGCAGGGACCCAAGCTGCGCGTCGGCAAGTTCGCCGACGGCAAGGTCGAGCTCAAGACCGACACGACCTTCACCCTCGACCGCGACAAGACGCCGGGCGACGCGACTCGCGTCGAATTGCCGCACCGGGAGATTTTCGTGGCGATGGAATCGGGGGCGCGGTTGCTGCTCGACGACGGCAAGCTGGTGCTGCGCGTGATCGAGCATGACGACAAGCACATCGTCACCAACGTCGAGGTCGGCGGGCCGCTGTCGAACAACAAGGGCCTCAACGTCCCCGACGTCGTCGTGCCGATGGCGGCGCTGACCGAGAAGGACCGCAGCGACCTGGCGTTCGCGGTCGACCAGGGCGTGGACTGGATCGCGCTATCGTTCGTCCAACGGCCCGAGGATCTGGCCGAGGCGCGCAAGCTGATCGGCGGCAAGGCGGCGCTGCTCGCCAAGATCGAGAAACCCGCGGCGATCGAGCGGCTCGAGGAGATCATCGAAGCGTGCGACGGCGTGATGGTCGCGCGCGGCGACCTGGGCGTCGAACTGCCGCCACAGACCGTGCCGCCGCTGCAGAAGCGCATCGTCGAGGCCGCGCGGCGTCAGGGCAAACCGGTCGTGGTCGCGACGCAAATGCTCGAATCGATGATCGAAAGCCCCTCGCCCACGCGAGCCGAAGTCTCCGACGTCGCCACCGCGATCTACGACGGCGCCGACGCGATCATGCTGTCGGCCGAGTCGGCGGCAGGCAAATGGCCCATCGAATCGGTCGCGATGATGAACGCGATCGGCGAGGCGGTCGAAAGCGATCCGATGCACGGCGACCGCATCCACTTCACCGTCGTGCGATCCGATCCGACCACCGCCGACGCCCTGTCCGAAGCGGCCAAGAACATCGCCAGGACCGTCGATGCCGCGGCGATCGTGTGTTTCACCAGTTCGGGATCGACCGCGCGGCGGATCGCGCGCGAGCGGCCCGGCGTGCCGATCCTGGTGCTTACCCCCCGGATGGACACGGCGCGCCGGTCCGGTCTGCTTTGGGGCGCCTATGCCGTCCATACCCGCGACGTCGATTCGTTCGAGGACATGGTCGCCAAGGCCAAACGCATGGTGCTGCGCCACAAGCTTGCCGCCGCTGGCGATCGCGTGATCGTGATGGCCGGCGTGCCGTTCAAGACCCCCGGTTCGACCAACGTGATCCATGTCGTGCGGATCGTCGGCGATGAGTTGAAGGGGTACAGCTAGACCGCGAAGCCCAGGTCGCGCAGGTCGGCGCGCAATTGTGGCTCGCCGGTGAACAACAGGCCGTGGATGCCGACCGCGTTCGCGCCCGCGACATTCGCCGCATTGTCGTCGACGAACACCGCTTCTTCCGCCTGCAAGCCGAAACGGTCGAGCGCGAGGTGGTAGATCGCAGCGTCGGGCTTCATCAGTTTCTCGTCGCCCGATACGACGACGTCGCGAAACGGCGCGAAGAATGCCTCTTCGCGCGCGCGGAACGGTGGCCAGAACTCGCCCGAGAAATTGGTGATCGCATAAAGCGGCACGCCCGCCGCGTCGAGATCGGCGACCAGTCGCGTCATGCCGGGCATCGGCGGTCCGATCGTCTCGTTGAAGCGCGGATACAGCGCGCGAATCGCGTCGGCATGATCGGGATATTGCGCGATCAGCTCGGCCGACGTCTCGGCAAACGGTCGACCCGCATCGTGCTGGAAATGCCATTCCGGCGTGACGATATCGCGCAGGAACGCATCGAGCGCCTCACCCTTGGGGATGAGACGCTCGTAGAGGGACCTGAGGTTCCAGTCGAAAAGGACACGACCGACGTCAAAAATGACGACGGACGGCGCCAACGCGCTCAGCCCTGGCGGGCCTTGAAGCGGCGGTTGGTCTTGTTGATGACGTAGGTGCGGCCGCGGCGACGGATCACGCGGTTGTCCCGGTGACGGTCCTTGAGCGACTTGAGTGAATTGCGGATCTTCATGATCGATTCGCTTTGCTTATCTTGACGTGAAAACTGGAAGCGGCGCGCCTATAGCGGGGGTCTTGCGAAGTCAACCCGGCGGCGCGGCGAAACGGACTCGGCAGCGGTGCGTTGCACGAGGGCAACGAAAAGGAATCGAACGATGCGCAGGGCGGTATTGATAGCGGCACTGGCGATGACCGGGTGCACGACGGCGGCGCCCGTCTTCCCCACCGAAGTGACTCGGTTCCGCGCCGATGCGGTCGAACGCGGGACGATCAGCCTGGCGCCGGAGGAAGGCATCAATGCCGGCCCCGCCTTCCAAACCTACGCGGCCGCGGTCGGCGATGCACTGACTGCACAGGGCTATATCGTCGTGCCGCCGGGCGCGGGTTCCATCTACGTCGCGCGGATCGGCTTTGCCAGCGACACGCGGTCGGTGCGCGGGCCCGCACCGTTCACCCTGGGGCTCGGCGTCGGCGGCGGCAGCTATGGTCGCGGCGGCGGCGTCGATGCCGGCGTCAGCGGCGGTATCCCGATCGGCAAGCGTGAAATACGCGACGACACCACGGCGACATTGTCGGTCAGGATCAACCGCCGCGCCGGCGACCTCGGCGTGTGGGAGGGCCGCGCGCAGACACGCCTGATCCGCCGCGCGGGCACGGGCGACGCGGGCGCGGTGCCGGCCAAGCTGGCGAAAGCGATGTTCACGGGGTTTCCCGGCGAATCGGGACGCACTATCACGGTCAAATGACCGACACCTCACCCGCCATCACCAGCGCCTTCGACGGCGGCAACATCAAGCTCATTGCCGTCGAGGGCGACCGCATTGACCTCGAGATCGTCAAGGACAAGGATTCGGATTTCTACCAATGGTTTTCGTTCCGGCTGGCCAATGCCGCCGGGCGGAAACTGACGTTCCGCATCCTCAACGCCGGCAAGTCGGCCTATCCGTTCGGCTGGCCGGGCTACAAGACGCGCGCGTCGACCGACCGCGTGGCGTGGCGGCAGATCGAGACGCGCTATGATAACGGCGTACTCGAGTTCGTCTGGCAGAGCGACGCGCCGCTCGCCTGGTTCGCCTATTTCGCACCCTATACGATGGAGCAGCACGAGGCGCTTATCGCCAGATACGCCGCAATGCCCGGCGTCACGCACCGCGAGCTCGGCCATACGCTCGACGGCCGCGCGATGGATTTGCTGACGATCGGATCGGGCGACAAGCCGGTGTGGCTCTACGCGCGCCAGCATCCCGGCGAGAGCATGGCCGAATGGTGGATGGAGGGCGCGCTCGAATGGCTGACCAGCCCGGCGGCGGATGCGCTCAAGGCCAAGTGCACCTTCCACGTCGTGCCCAATATGAACCCCGACGGCACCTTCCGCGGGCATCTGCGCACCAACGCCGCGGGGGTGAACCTCAATCGCGAATGGCACGAGCCGTCGATGGAGAAGAGCCCCGAAGTGAAGCTCGTCCGCGATGCGATGGACGAAACTGGATGCAAGCTCGCGATGGATATTCACGGCGACGAAGCGATCCCGGCCAATTTCCTGGCGGGCTTCGAAGGCATTCCGAGCTGGACCGACGAACTCGGCGAGAAATTCTACGACTTCGGCCGCCGCCTGGCCGCGCGCACGCCCGAGTTCCAAACCGAAAAGGGCTACGATAAATCCGCGCCCGGCAAGGCGAACCTGACGATGTCGACCAACCAGCTCGCCGAACGCTACGGCGCTGTCGCGATGACCTTGGAGATGCCGTTCAAGGACCACGATCCGAACCCCGATGCCGAATTCGGATGGTCGCCCGAGCGGAGCAAGCAGCTCGCGGTTGCGATGCTCGAGACGGTCGAAGAGGTCATCGACGGAATCTAATCCTCCCCTGCAAGGGGAGGGGGACCAGCCGAAGGCTGGTGGAGGGGTAGCTCGCCACGGGCGACCGCGACGATGTAGCGCACGACGCCATCCAAATCCGACAGCACTGCCTTGGCCTGTATGCGACACGTTCTAACGCCATTCGCCAAAACCCAAGCATCCCGTGCGGCGTCGCGCTGTGGCCGATCACCGCGTTCATGCGCCTCGCCGTCGATCTCGACCGCTAGCTTCATCTCGGCGCAAAAGAAGTCTAGCACGAAGACTCCAGCCGGATGCTGGCGGCGAAACTTAAGACCTGCGGGACGTTTGCGTAGCTCGCGCCAGAGCAGGACCTCGGGCAACAACAGGCCTTTGCGCAGCGATGCGGCGCGCTTTTGCGTCGATCTCGGGCCGTGAAGCAAGCGGCGCGCTACCCCTCCACCATCGCTACGCGATGGTCCCCCTCCCCTTGCAGGGGAGGATCACCCGAACAATTCCCCCAGAAAATCCTTCGCCGCTTCCCAGCTCCGGTTATCCGCTCGCTCTTCATAAGCAACGCCCGGACGTACCGCGGGCTGACCTTTCCGATCCTTGTCGGTGAACGCGTGGCCCGCGGTGCCGTAAGCGTGGATCTGCCAGTCTGCCCCGCCCTCGCTCAGCTCCTTACCCAGCGCGACCATGGCGTCGGGCGGGGCGATCGGGTCCTGCCAGCCGTGGCAGACGAGCACCTTGGCCTTGATCGGCGTGACGCTATCCCAATCGGGCTTGTCATACACGCCGTGGAAGCTGACCACGCCGAGCACATCGAGCCCCGCACGCGCGATGTCGAGCGCGCTCTTGCCGCCGAAACAATAGCCGTAGACCGCGGTCCTCGCCGGATCGACGAACACGAAGCCCTTGAGCGTGTCGAGCGATGCTTTGAGCCGATCGCGGAGCAACGCGCGGTCGGCGTTGAGTTCGTTCATGTACTGCGCGGGGTTTTCGGACTGGAAGTTGGTGCGCTTGCCCTGCCCGTAGACGTCGGCGACGAATCCGACATAGCCGAGCTTGGCGACATTCTCCGCCGTGACGCAGTCCGATTCCTTTGCGCCCAGCACGTTGGGGATCACCATCACGCCGGGACGTGCGGTCTCGACCTCGTCATCATAGACCATCACGCCCTCGAACGGGCCGCCGGGGCCGTCATAGACCAACGTTTGCCGCACGATCGCCATGACTCGCTCTCCCGGTTTGCCGTTATGGCCGCAAGCGCTACAGACGCGCCCGACCGCTCGCAAGGAGTAGAAGATGCCCACGCTCGTCCTGATCCGCCACGGCCAATCGGCTTGGAACCTGGAGAACCGCTTCACCGGCTGGTGGGACGTCGACGTGACCGAGCAAGGCGCGGCGGAAGCCAAGGCGGCGGGCGAGTTAATGGCGGCGAAGGGTCTCGATTTCGACCAATGCTTCACCTCGCTTCAGACGCGCGCGATCAAGACGCTCAACATTGCGCTGGAGGCGATGGGGCGGCTGTGGCTCCCGGTCGAAAAGGACTGGCGGCTGAACGAACGGCATTATGGCGGGCTTACCGGGCTCAACAAGGCGGAGACTGCGGCGAAGCACGGCGACGACCAGGTCAAGATCTGGCGCCGCAGCTTCGACATCCCGCCCCCGGCGATGGAGCCGGGCAGCGAGTTCGACCTGACCAACGACCGGCGGTATGCCGGGATCGCGATCCCGAACACCGAGAGCCTGAAGGACACGATCGCGCGCGTGCTCCCCTATTGGGACGGACGTATCGCCCCCGCATTGAGGGGCGGCCAGCGCGTCCTGATCTCCGCGCACGGCAACTCGCTCCGCGCGCTGGTCAAGCACCTCTCGGGCATCCCCGACGACGAGATCACCAGCCTGGAGATCCCGACCGGGCAGCCGATCGTGTATGAGCTGGACGACAGCCTCGCCGCGACCGACCACTATTATCTGAGCGAACGCTGAGGGTCGTTTTCATCCAATACCTTCGCCGCGCCGGGACGCACCAAGCTGGCGAAGGAGAATCGCCATGCCGCAATTCGTGATCGAACGGGACATGCCGGGGATCGGCGGGGCCAGCGCCGCCGACCTGAAGGGCGCATCGCAAACCTCGTGCAGCGTGCTGCGCGACCTCGGCCCGGAGATTCAGTGGGTCCACAGCTACGTCACCGACGACAAGATCTACTGCATCTACCGCGCGCCGTCGGCCGACCTGATCCGCGAACATGCCGCAACCGCGGGCTTCCCGGCCAATTCCGTTTCCGAAGTGCGCAACGTGATCGACCCGACCACCGCGGAGTGACGCGTCAGGCGTGCTGTTCGATCAGCGCGGCGACAGCGTCGGGGTTGTCGGCGACGAGGTAGTGCACCGCGTCCGGCACGGTGGCGCGCACGACGTTGGTGAAACCGCTGCCTTTCAGCGCCGCGACGATCCGATCCGCTACGGCCGCAAAGGGCGATCGCTCGCGGGTGCCATAAACCAGTGGGACATCGTTGAGCCCGCGCCTCTCGCACCCGAACTCGGCGTTCTCGCCGAACGCGCGATACATCTCACACGCGGCATGGAATTGCGCGGGCGAGGCGTAAGCCTTGAGCGCCTCCGCCGTCTCCTGCTCGGAGTGCTCGCCGGACGCGAGGAAGTGGCCGAGGAATGCCGCATGCCGCCCCGCGATCAGCGCCTCCGGCAGATCGGGCGTCTGCAGGAAGCCGACGTGCCACGCGTCGGGCCCGCCCACCGCATCATCCCAGCCGTCGAGTCCTGGCACTGGCACGTCGAGGATCATCGCGCCGCGCAGGTCCTTGGGATATTGGCGGGCATAGGCATGCGCGACCATCCCGCCGAGGTCGTGGCCAACCACATACGGCCGTTCCAGCTTGAGCACCGTCGCCAGTTCGTGGAAGTCGGCTGCCATCGTCGCGGCGTCGAACTTGGCCGATCCTGCGGTCGATTGGCCGATCCCGCGCAGGTCCGGCGCAACGACGGTGTAGCGCTTCGCCAGCCGCGCCATGATCGGGCGCCACTCGTTCCAGTCCTGCGGGAACCCGTGGAGCAGGATCAGCGCCGGCCCGCGCCCCGCCTGCGCGAAATGGAGCACCGCGCCGTGGACGCGCGCAGTGCCGAACGACAGCCCCTTGTCGCGCCGTCCGCGATCGACCCTCGCGCGCACCGCACGGGCGATCGCCACGCCCGATCCCGCGACTGCGACCGCCGCCGCCAGCCCCAACAGCGCGCGGTTGCGCGTCTCTGTCGATTTCTCTTCGGTCATGGCACGATGATAACCACGCCGGCCGCGCCGCGCCAGCACGCGCGGAACCGTTACGCCTCCGTATCCGTTCTCCAACCATGACCAGACACCCATTTCTCGCTGCGCTTTTTGGCGCCGCGCTGATGCTGCCCGCGATGGCCGCGGCGCAGGACGCGCCCAAGAAACCCTCCGACCTCGACGAAGCAGGCAAGATCGTGTCGCAGCCGGCGCGCGATGTCGGCATCGCCAAGACCAAGATTCCCCCGGTGCTCGAACTGGCGGCGGCGAACCCCTACACACTGAGCGGCCTGTCCAGTTGCAGCGCGATGGCGGCAAAGCTCGGCGACCTCGACCAGGCGCTCGGCGCCGATTTCGACGACGGACCGCAAAAAGGCGAGAGCCTGGCCAAGGCCGGCGGCAAGGCGGTGGTCAACTCGATCATGCCGTTCCGCGGCGTGATCCGCGAAATCAGCGGCGCCGCGGCGGCCGACCGGCGGCTGGCGGCGGCGACCGATGCCGGGATCGCGCAGCGCGGCTTCCTGCGCGGCGTCTATCAGACGCGAGGCTGCAAGCGGGGGAGATAAGCGCGGCGGTTGCTCTCGGCCCCCGCCCCCGCTAACCCGCCGCGATGGAACCCCTGGTCGGCATCATCATGGGCAGCACCTCCGATTGGGAGACGATGCGCCATGCCGCCGACGCACTGACCGAACTCGGTGTGCCGCATGAGACCAAGGTGGTGTCGGCGCACCGCACGCCGCAACGGCTCTACGACTACGCCACCTCCGCCGCCGATCGCGGACTCAAGGTGATCATCGCGGGCGCCGGCGGCGCGGCGCATCTGCCCGGTATGGCGGCGTCGATGACGCATTTGCCGGTGCTCGGCGTGCCGGTCGAATCGAAGGCGCTGAAAGGCGCCGACAGCCTCTATTCGATCGTCCAGATGCCCGGCGGCGTGCCCGTCGGTACGCTCGCGATCGGCAAGCCCGGCGCGATCAACGCCGGCCTGCTCGCGGCGGCGATCCTCGCCACGTCGGACCCGGCGCTGACCGACCGGCTCAAGGCGTGGCGCGCTAAACAGACCGACAGCGTCGCGACCGACCCGGAATGACTGCCGCGCACCCCTCCCCGTTCGTGCTGAGCCTGTCGAAGCACGTGCGCCCGGAAAACGCCCTTCGACAAGCTCAGGGCGAACGGGTGCTTTTGTGACCATGCTCCCCCCCGGATCAACGATCGGTATCCTGGGCGGGGGTCAGCTCGGGCGGATGCTGGCGTCGGCGGCGGCGCAGCTCGGCTATCACACCCACGTCCTCGCCCCCGATGCGGAGAGTGTCGCGGCGCAATCGGCGTCGAGCTTCACGCGCGCCGATTATCACAGCCGCATCGTACTCGACGAGATGGCGGCGAAGTGCGACGTCGTGACCTACGAGTTCGAGAATATCGCGATCGAACCGGTCGACTATCTTTCGACCAAGGTGCCCGTCCACCCCGCCCCCGCCGCGCTCGCCATCGCGCAGGACCGCGCGAGTGAGAAGGCGTTCATCGACGGCATCGGCGGGCGCACCGCGCCGTGGCGCCGGGTCGCGAGCCTCGACGAATTGCAGGCGGCGCTGGCGGAGATCGGTGCCCCGGCGATCCTCAAGACGCTGCGGCTCGGCTATGACGGCAAGGGACAGGTGCGGATCGCTTCGGCGGACGAGGCCACTGCGGCATGGCGCGATATCGGCCAGCGACCCGCAATCCTCGAAGGCGTGGTCGCCTTCACCCACGAATTCTCGATCATCCTCGCGCGCGGCGCCGACGGGTCGATGGTCAGCTATCCGCCGGCGTGGAACCGGCACATCGACGGCATCCTCGCCACCTCGTCGCTCCCCGCGCCGGCCGAGATCGCCAGCCAATGGGGCGTCGCCGCTGCGCTGACCGGACGGATCGCCGACACGCTCGACTATATCGGCGTGCTGACCTGCGAGTTCTTCGCGACCGCCGACGGACCGGTGCTCAACGAAATGGCGCCGCGCGTGCATAATTCGGGGCATTGGACGATCGAGGGCGCGGTGGCGTCGCAGTTCGAGAACCACATTCGCGCGATCTGCGGTCTGCCGCTCGGCGACACCGCGCTGACGGCCCCCGCGGTCGAGATGCAAAATCTCATCGGCCACGCCGCCGACGAGTGGGCGGCGATCCTCGCCGAACCCGGCGCGCACTTGCACCTCTACGGCAAGGGCGACGCTCGGCCCGGACGCAAGATGGGACATGTCACGCGGCTGAAGCGCGCCTGATCATTTCACCACCGGCAACGCGATATAGCTCGCCTGCGCGCCGCTCACCCAGACGCGCTGCGTCGCCTTTTTGTAATCCTCCGGTTTCGCGAAAAAGATGTTGGGCACGAACGTCTGCGGATTGCGGTCGTAGAGCGGAAACCAGCTCGACTGGATCTGCACCATGATGCGGTGGCCGGGCAGGAAGACGTGGTTCACCGGCGGCAGCGCCCATTCGTAGGGCAGCGGGACGTTGGGCTGGATCGGTTTCGCCTCGGCCAGGCTCTCGCGGTACCGCCCGCGGAAGATATCCATCGCGATCGCCAGCTGATAGCCGCCCATCTTGCGATCGCCCGGCACCTGATCGGGATAGACGTCGATCAGCTTGACCACCCAATCGCTATCGGTGCCGCTGGTCGCGGCGGTGAGATAGACCTTGGGCTGCCCGCCCACCGTCACTGGTTTGGTCAGCACGGGCCCGGTGAAGGTCAAGACGTCGGGACGGCTCGACACTGCGCGCTGATCGTCGGCGAGCCAGGTCGGCCACGGATTACCCTCGTCGTAACCCTGCGGGACATTGGGCCGCTGCTCGTATGTCACCGGCCGCGCCGGGTCGGAAACGTAATCCTCGGTGTCCCCGGTCGTGGCCGCGTCCCAACCGAGCCCGCCGCCGGGCTGCAAATACATCTTGGTGCCGCCGAACGAGGTCGGCCAGTCCTGGAGCCGCCGCCACCGGTTCGCGCCGCTCTGGAACGCGGTGACCGGCGCGACGTCCATCGGCTGGTCCTTCAGATAGTGCGCGAGGAACGGTGCCAAAACCTCGGCGCGCCACCATTTCGAAGTGTCGCTGTCCCAGCGGACCTGACCAAGCTGCGACCCGTTCTGGATGCCCTGCCCGTGAAACCACGGACCGATCGTCAGGAACAGCTTGCCGCGATTGGCGTCATTGGCAGCGAGCGCACGATAGACCGCCATCCCGCCGTAAATGTCTTCCTGGTCCCATAGCGAGTGGACCAGCATGGTCGGGATCGTGAGCGGCTGCTTGGCGAGCAACCGGTCCATCGCCTGGCTCGACCAGAAATCGTCATAGGCCGGGTGGTCGGCGATCTTTCGCCAGAACCCGATCTGATCGAGTCCGTGCTCTTTCGCCAGCGCGCCCGCCGATCCGGCGCGCATATAGAGGTCGTATTGGTCCTCGACGCTCGCGACCCACGGCTCTGCATTGTCGCGCGTCGCGATCTGCTCCCAGATATAGGCGAGCCCGAACTGGCGGAACGCGCCGTTGTGGAACCAGTCGTCGCCGCGCCAGCCGTCGACCATCGGGTTCATCGGCACCGCGACCTTGAGCGCCGGGTGCGGACGGATCAGCGCGGCCAGCGCCGTATAGCCGTCATACGAGATCCCGATCGCCCCGACGCGCCCGTTCGATTCGGGCAGGTGCTTCACCAGCCAGTCGATCGTGTCGTAGGCGTCGGTCGAATCGTCGGTCTTGGTCGGGTTGTATTTGGTGCCGGCGGGCGGCGGGTTCATCAACGCGATGCCCTGCGATCCGTATTTGCCGCGCACGTCCTGGATGACGCGGATATAGCCGCCCGCAACGATCACGTCGGTCGCATTGTCATAGCCGTCGAGCGCCCCGCCGACGTCGCCCGACGCGAAGTTCCGCGTCATCTTCTCGGCATTGTACGGCGTGCGGGTGAGCAGCACGCCCGCATCTTTCGCGCCCTTGGGGATCAGGATGACGGTGTGGAGCTTGACGCGGTCGCGCATCGGAATGTCGACGACGCGGCGTTCGTAGTTCCAGCCCGCGCTCGACGGCGCCAGCGTCGCCGGGCGCTCGTCATAGGTCTGCGCAGCGCCGTCGCCCGCGGCGAGCGCCGCGAGTCCGATCGCCAGTGCCAGCTTGATCCGCATGCCCCGCCCCCCCGATTTCGTGTGGGACGATCATGAAGCGGGAGCGCCCTCCGCGCAACGACGAAGGCCCGCCTCCCCAAATGGGGAAGCGGGCCTTCGCTAAAAGCCAATTTAACGGTCGGTTCAGCCGACGCGCGTGCCGGTCAGCGGAAAGCTGCCGAACGCGCCCGCGGTCACCGTGCCGGTGATCGTATCGCCGTCGACCGTCGCTTCGTTGGTCAGCGTCATCGGCATCGGGACGGTGATGTTCATCGACCAGGTCAGCTTGTTGCCGTCGACCTTGCCGTCGGTGATGTCCATCGTGCCCATCGCGCCGGCCTGGGTGCCGGTCCAGGTGTCGCCGTTGCTGTTGACCGTCAGTGTCGCCTTCTGGTCGCCCATCGGCGACTTCACGACCGTTTCGTACGTGCCGTCGACTGCCATTCTCTCTCTCCCGAATTTCTCTAGCGCGCGCCCAGCGACGCCGCGGGAACGACCTCGACAGGCAGGCCGACCTTGTCAAGTTGCGGGAGCACCGTCCGGGCGTCGCCGACGACCACCCAGATCAGCTTCTTCGGGTCGAGCGTGGCCGCGATGACGCTACGGAGTTGCAGCAAAGTCAGCGCGCGATAGCGGGCCGCGATGGTCGCGTAATAGTCGTCGGGGCGCTTGTATAAAATGTTGTTCTGCATCGCGCCAAGCACCGCGCGCGAGGTTTCGAACCCGCCCGGCAGCGAGCGAATCGCCCCCGCGATGGCGCGGTCGTATTCGACCTGGGTCATCGGCCTGTCGCCGACATAACCGGCCAGATCGCCCATCGCGGCGACGATCGAGTCGCCGGTGCGGTCGGCCTGGACCCCGGCCGAGATGACATAGGGCGTCGCCCCGGCCGCGCGCTGGAAACCGCCGAACGCGCCGTACGACCAATGTTTGCCCTCGCGCAGGTCCATATTGATGCGGCCGAGAAAGCCACCGCCCAGCCCGTCATTGGCGGTGATCATCGGCAGCAAGTCGTCGGTGCCGGCCAGTGCGGTCGGGATCACGCCGACGATGACTGATTGCGGTGAATCCGGTCGGTCGACCAGCACGATTCTCGGCGCCGATGGCGCGGTCGCGGTCAGGTCGCCCTTGGTCCCGCCGGCGCCGTCCATCCTCCAGTCGCCGAGCGTGGCGTCGATCGCCGCCTTGACCGCGGCGAGCGGGCGATCGCTGACCACGAATATCGTCGCTTTGTCGGGGCGCAGCCAGGCCTGGCGGAACGCGATCAGATCGTCGCGGGTCAGCGTCGCCACCGCCTTGCTGTCGCCGCCGCCGAACGACTTGGCATAGGGCGATCGCGAGCCGTAGACCAACGGCATCATCACGCGGAACGCGAGCGCATTGGCGTCGGTCAGTTCGGCGGCGATCCCGGTGATCTGCTGGTTCTTGATGCGCTCGATCTCGCTCGCGGCAAAGGCCGGGTTGCGCAACACGTCGGCGAACAGCGACAGGCCGGGCGTCAGGTTCGCACTCGGCACGTCGAGCGTGAAGGTCGTGCGATCGAACGAAAATCTGCTGCCGATATCCGCCCCCAGCCGCTCGCGCGCCTCGGCATAGTGCAGCGCGTCGAGGCTCGTGGTCCCGGCGTTCATTGCGCTCAGCGTGAGTTGCTGTGTGCCCAATGCCGCCGGCGCGTCGGCGGCGACCCCGGCGTCGAAGCTGATCGCGATGCGCGTGACCGGAGTTGCGGTGCGCTGCGCGTAAACGAGGGTCATCCCGTTGGCGAGCATGGCGCGCTCGACGGTCGGAAACGCCAGGTCCGCGATCGACCCCGCCGCCGGGATAGCACCGCGCAAGCCTTTGGGCGGCGCGTCGGCCGCTGCCGTCACCGGCTTGGCCGGGGGCACCGCCGCTTCGTCATAGGCGTCGCGCGGCCCAGGCACGATATCGAGCGCATAGACCGGGCGGTCGAGCCACTTGACAGTGATCGCCTTGACCCTGGCCGGCGTTTCCGCGGCGAGTTCGGCCATTTCCTTTTTGTAGAAGCCGGGGTCGTTCGAATAGAGCGCGCCCGACGCCAGCGCGACCGCCTTGCCGCCAAATCCGCCGACCTGTTCGAGGCCTTTCATCCGGGCGCTGATGCTCCCCGTCTGATACCGTTGCAGCTCGTCCGCGGTCGGACCGCGAGCAATAAACGTAGCGACCAGAGCGTCGAGCCGCTTGGCGACCATCGCCGGATCGACGCCGGGGCGCACGTCGACGCTGATCTCGAAAATCCCGACCTGCGCGAAGGTCTGGTTGCTCGCACTGGCGCGCACCGCGAGCCGCTCCTTGCGCACCAATATATCGTAGAGGTACGAGCTCGCCCCGCCGCCGAGCGCGCCGGCCGCGACGTCGAGCGCGATATTGTCGGGATTGTCGTTCCCCGCGACGGCCCACGACCGGGTCAGCCGCGTGGTCGCAACGCGGGCCTTCGTCACTTCATATTTGGCAGCGGATAGGGCCGGGACGGGCACGGCGGGCAGCACGGTCTTCGGCCCGGGCGGAATGCCGCCGAAATACTTCTCGACCAATGTTTTCGCTGTCGCCGCGTCGATATCGCCCGCCAGCACGAGCACCGCATTGTTCGGGCCGTAATGCTCCTTGAACCATCCCTTCACGTCGGCGAGGCTCGCGGAGTCGAGGTCGGCCATCGATCCGATCGTCGCATGTTCGTACGGGTGCCCCTTGGGGAACAGGCCCGACAGCCGCTTATACTCGAACAGGCCGTAGGGCTCATTGTCGTCCTGGCGCTTCTCGTTCTGGACGACGCCGCGCTGCTCATCGAGCACGCTCTGGGTGATCGCGCCGGTCAGATACCCCATCCGGTCGCTTTCGAGGAACAGTGCGCGTTCGAGCGCGGGCGTCGGCACCGTCTCGAAATAATTGGTGCGGTCGAACCAGGTCGTGCCGTTGAAATCGGTCGCGCCGACTTCCTTCAGCGGCACGAAGAAATCCCCCGGCGCGTTCTCGCTGCCGTTGAACATCAAATGCTCGAACAGATGCGCGAAGCCGGTCTTGCCCGCGGGCTCCATCTTCGAGCCGACGTTGTACCAGATGCTGACCGCGACGATCGGCGCCTTGCGGTCGGTGTGGACGATGACGCGCAGGCCGTTCTTGAGCGTGAACTGAGTGTAGGGAATATCGACCGACTTCGCGAGCACGCTGACCGGGGCGGCAGCGGGCTGGGTACGCGATACGGCGACAGTCGGCACGGCGAGCGCGACGAGGGCGACGCCGGACAACGCGAGGAGCTTGCGGTTCATGAATACCCCTGCATGACAGACCGGACGGTGTGACCCGTGGCTAAGACAGGGCAGAGGTTCTGGCAAGCGACCCGGATCAGGGCCGATAAAGCCGCTCGATGTTGCCCTTCAGGTCGCGCGAATAGAACCAGACCGGCTTGAGCCGATGCGCCACGAACCACTTCGCCTGATCGGCGTAATGGGGTGAATCCGGGCGAGTCGAGGCGGCACCATAGGGCTGGATCGATTCCGACCGCGCGCGGCCGTTGAGCCAAGTCACGAACATCACGAAGCTGTCACCGTGATTGACTACCAGCCGGCCGTCGGGCGCTTCGTCCCAGGTCGATGCGGCGCGCAGAATTTCCGGGCCGCCATCGAGCGGCAGATCGACGTTGCCGCGCCGTAGCCGCAGCACGGTGCCGAGCGGCACGTCGATCCGGCCGAAGTGCTGCTTGAGGTAGCTTGTCGCCTTGAGCAGTTCGGCGCGCGGATCGGGCTCGGGCTGGCGCCTGTAGTGCCAAGCTTGCCCAGCGCGCATCAGGATCACCGCGAGCGAATCCGCAGGGCCTACGCCGTCCGCGTTCCAGTCCCATTGGTGGAGCAGTGCGACCGCGTCGGCGATCGTCTTGTCGCCCTTGGGATCGACCGCGATTAGGTCGGCGAACCATTTGCCGGTCCATCCGCTCCGGCTGACCCCGGTATCGAATTTGATCGTCCGCAGCGCGTCGCCGCTGACCTTCGGCGTCGCAGCCATCAACTCGAGCGCGCGATTGTCGCGGTTGGTGGTGTCGGCCTCGACCCCGAGCAGCGGCGACCAGTCGGCGGGGTTGAGCTCGCTCCCCGGCCCGGCCGACAGATACGGCGTCGAGTTGGCGTTCACCAGGAAACCCGATTTCGGGTTCACGTTGCGCGGCACCATGGTCCAGGGCACCGTCCCGGGCGCATAATCGCGCGACGTGTGGCCGGGCAGCACGGTCGCATAATCGAACCCCGGCTTACGGTTGGGGAAGCTGGCGTTGTAGAAATAGGCGATGTTGCCCGCGGCGTCGGCGTAGAGGAAGTTGGTCGCCGGGATGCCCTGCATGCTCAGCGCCTGTTGCCATTCGGCGAAGGTGCGCGCGCGCGTCAGGCGATAATATTCCTCGACCATCTTGAGCTGGTCGGCGCCGCCATAGCGCACCGCATAGGCGCCCGATTTATTGACGATCACCGGGCCCTGGACGGCGCGATAGACGTATTTGGGCACCGGCAGGACGAACGGCCCCCACAGCTTCACGCGCAGCCAGATGAGGTGCTTTTCGAGCGGGCGCCACTGGCCGTCGTAGCTGTAGGCGTCACCCGCAGCATTGAGCTTCAATTTGTAGACATCGATCAGATCTGGCCGGTTGACGGTGTTGGTCCACCCCAGCGTCTCGTTGTGCCCGAGCAGCGGATACGGCGCGCCGGGGAACATCGCGCCGGCGAAGTTCCAGCCGGTCTGCGAATGGACGACGAGCTCGTACCACGTGACCGGACCGGCCCAGGGCTGGTGCGAGTTCGACATCATCCGCGTCGCGCCGTCGCTCGACTTGGCCGGGCCGACGACGAAGGCGTTGGAGCCGTTGGGCCGCTCGTCGGCGGTCGATGCCGCGGGGACAGTGGTTGGCGGATAGTTCTCCGGCGGCGCTTTCTCGGGCGGTAACGGCTTGTCGCCGACCAGCGCGCCCAGCGTCCCGTCGAGTCCGAAGAAGAACGGCGAGCGCATCACGAACCCGGTCGCGACGTCGCGCCCGTTCACGGGAAACAGCCGGGCCAGCCGCACTTCGCCCGGATGGCGCGCGGCGTAAGCGTTGAGGCCCGCCGCATAGCCGTCGAGCAATGCACGAACGTCGGCGGGTTGCTTGTCGTAATCGCGGTCGACCGTTGCGCGGGCATCGACGAACTGCAGCGCGAAGTCGCCCTCCGCGCCTTTCGCCCCGTCGAGCGCGCCGAGCCGCCCGCGCGTCATCGCGAGCACGCCCTCCAGCGTCGAGAAATCGTCCTCCGCGTGGGCATAGGCAATGCCGTACGCCACGTCGGGATCGGTCTTGCCGTAGATATGCGGCACGCCCCAAGTGTCGCGCGCGATCGTCGTATCGTACTTATGCTGCGGCGGCGCCTCGGCCCGCGCGGCGGTCAGCGGCTCCCACGTCGCGAGGAAGACCGCGACGAGCACGATCAGGACGAAGAGCCCAATGAGCGATTTGCGTATCATGCGTCTCTCCGTCACCCCGGACTTGTTCCGGGGTCCACCGTCCCGCATGAACCGCCGTGTGAGCACCGTGCGGCACGGTGGATGCCGGAACAAGTCCGGCATGACGGGTAAAGGCTTGTGTTGCTGATTTGCCACACCATCTTTGTGGTCAGGACTGACAGGAATACTCAATGAACCTCGAAAAATTCACCGACCGCGCCAAGGGCTTTCTGCAATCGGCGCTGACCGTCGCGATCCGCATGAACCATCAGCAGATCGCGCCCGAGCACATCCTGAAGGCCTTGCTCGAGGACGAGCAGGGCCTGGCCGCGGGGCTGATCCAGCAAGCCGGTGGCGACGCGAAGAAGGCCGCGAGCGAGACCGACCTTGCGCTGACCAAGATCGCGGCGGTCAGCGGGTCGGGCGCGCAGAACCAGCCGGGGCTCAACAACGACAGCGTGCGCGTGCTCGATCAGGCCGAGCAGATCGCGCAAAAGGCGGGCGATAGCTTCGTCACGGTCGAACGGCTGCTGGTCGCGCTGGCACTGTCGCTCAACACCGCGGCCGGCAAGGCGATCAAGGCGTCGGGCGCGACGCCCGAGGGGCTCAACACCGCAATCAACGCGCTACGCGGCGGGCGCACCGCTGACACGGCCGGCGCCGAGGACCGCTATGACGCGCTCAAGAAATTCGCCCGCGACCTCACGCAAGTCGCGCGCGACGGCAAGCTCGATCCCGTCATCGGCCGCGACGAGGAAATCCGCCGCACCATCCAGATCCTGGCGCGCCGCACCAAGAACAACCCGGCGCTGATCGGCGAACCCGGCGTCGGCAAGACCGCGATCGCCGAGGGCCTCGCGATCCGCATCGCCAATGGCGACGTGCCCGACACGCTCAAGGACCGGCGGCTGATGGCGCTCGACCTCGGCAGCCTGATCGCCGGCGCCAAATATCGCGGCGAGTTCGAGGAGCGGCTGAAGGGTGTGCTCGACGAGGTCAAGGCGGCCGACGGGGACATCATCCTGTTCATCGACGAGATGCACCAGCTGATCGGCGCGGGGAAATCCGAAGGCGCGATGGACGCGTCGAACCTGTTGAAGCCTGCGCTCGCGCGCGGCGAACTGCATTGCGTCGGCGCAACCACGCTCGACGAATATCGCAAGCACGTCGAAAAGGACCCGGCGCTGCAGCGGCGTTTCCAGCCGGTGTTCGTCGGGGAGCCGACGGTCGAGGACACGATCTCGATCCTGCGCGGGCTCAAGGAGAAATACGAGCTGCACCACGGCGTGCGGATCACCGACGCGTCGCTGGTCGCGGCGGCGACGATGTCGAACCGCTACATCACCGACCGCTTCCTGCCCGACAAGGCGATCGACCTGATGGACGAGGCGGCGAGCCGCATTCGCATGGAGGTGGAGTCGAAGCCTGAGGAGATCGAGACGCTCGACCGGCGCATCATCCAGCTCAAGATCGAGCGCGAGGCGTTGAAGAAGGAGAGCGACTCGGCATCGAAGGACCGGCTCGCGACGCTCGAGGGCGACCTCGCCAATTTCGAGCAGCAATCGGCCGAGCTGACCACGCGCTGGCAGGCGGAGAAGGACAAGATCGGTGCCGAAGCGAAGCTGAAGGAACAGCTCGATGCCGCGCGGATCGCGCTCGATCAGGCGCAGCGATCGGGCGACTTGGCCAAGGCTGGGGAGCTGTCCTACGGCACGATCCCGAGCCTCGAGAAGCAGCTCGCCGATGCGGCGGGCGCGACCAAAGGCGCGATGCTGCGCGAGGAAGTCACCGCCGAGGATATCGCCGGCGTCGTCAGCCGCTGGACCGGCATCCCGGTCGACCGGATGATGGAGGGCGAACGCGAGAAACTGCTCGCGATGGAAGACGCGCTCGGCAAGCGCGTGATCGGCCAGGCCGAAGCGGTCCGCGCCGTCTCGACCGCGGTGCGCCGCGCGCGCGCGGGGTTGCAGGACCCCAACCGCCCACTCGGTTCGTTCCTGTTCCTCGGTCCGACCGGCGTCGGCAAGACCGAACTCACCAAAGCGCTCGCCGAATTCCTGTTCGACGACCCCTCCGCCATGGTCCGGATCGACATGAGCGAGTTCATGGAGAAGCATTCGGTCGCCCGACTGATCGGCGCACCGCCCGGCTACGTCGGTTACGAAGAAGGCGGCGTTCTAACCGAAGCGGTTCGCCGGCGGCCGTATCAGGTCGTGCTGTTCGACGAAGTCGAGAAGGCGCACGGCGATGTGTTCAATATCCTGTTGCAAGTGCTCGACGACGGGCGGCTGACCGACGGTCAGGGCCGCACGGTCGATTTCACCAACACGATCATCGTGCTGACATCGAACCTCGGCTCGCAATTCCTCACCAGTCTCGGCGAAGGCGAACCCGTATCGTCGGTCGAACCGCAAGTGATGGAGATCGTCCGCGGCCACTTCCGCCCCGAATTCCTCAACCGGCTCGACGAGATCGTGCTGTTCCACCGGCTCGGTCAAAGCGAGATGGCGCCGATCGTCGATATCCAGGTCGCGCGCGTCGGAAAGCTGCTCGCCGATCGCAAGATCGCGATCGACCTGACCCCCGCGGCGCGCGATTGGCTCGGCCGCGTCGGATACGACCCGGTCTATGGCGCCCGCCCGCTCAAGCGCGCGGTGCAACGCTATCTGCAGGACCCGCTCGCCGACCTGATCCTGCGCGGCGACGTGCGCGACGGCCAGACGGTCGCGATCGACGAGGGCGACGGGAAACTTAGCCTCGGCGTCAGCTGAGCGCGCGGCGCGCCCGGCGTCGCATCGCGACCGTTACGAGACAAAAAAAGGGCCGCTCCGTAAAAGGAGCGGCCCCGATTTTTTCGCTTGTCGATCGAACTAGAAGTCGACCTTCGCACCGAAGCGGAAGAAGCGGCCGACGAACAGCGCGTCGCTCCAAGCCGGCTGGAACTGATACAGTCCGTAACCGCCGTTCGGGTCGTAGCTCGGCTTTTTGTCGAGCAGGTTCTTGACGTCCATGTAGACCGTCAAGCGATCCTGGATCTTCGCCTCGACGTGACCGTCGAGATAGAAGACCGACTTCGTGTTGCACTGCACGGGATCGCCGTTGTTCCACGCAAGCAGCTGACCGTTGTCGGCGCTCGTCTGGCAATCGCCGTAAACACCCCCCGAGTCAGTCGCGACCTGCGAGTAACCGCTGGTGTAATAAGCGGTCAGGGTGATGTTGCCCCGGCCGTTGAAGTCCAGCGTATTCTGCCACGTTCCGCGCCATTTCGGCGCACCCGAGCAGGCGGTGATGCCGCACTGGCCGAGCGAGTTATCGTAGCGGTTGACAGAGCCGTCTTCGAGGGTCTGCTCAAGGCGAAGCAGCAACGAAGCATTGGCGCTCGTGATCCACTTGATGTCGGGTGTGATCTGGAACCGGCCCGACGCCGAGAAATCGAAACCCCGCACCAAGAACTGGTTGGCATTCTTGTACGAAGCGGCGATCGTCCCGATCGTCGGCAACGCCGCCGGGTTCAGTGCATCCGGCACACCGCGCGTAACGACGATGCCCGGAATGTTAACGACGCCGTTGTTGGTATAGTATTGGGCGAAGACGTCCGGTGTGGCCGTCGCACCGATGATCACGTTCTTGATCTTCGTCTGGAAGAAGTCAGCCGTCAGCGTGATGCTGGGGATCGGGTTGATCACGACACCCGCCGTGAACGACGTCGACTTCTCCGGCTTCAAGTTCGGGTTGCCCGACGACGTCAAACCGTAGGTGTAGCCCTGCGTATAGGCCGGGTTGGTGGCGTGCGCCGCGCAGAATGCGGCGTAGGTCGGCGACGTGCAGGGCGTCGAGGCACCGACAAAGCCGGTGGTCGGCAACGCGAACGATTCGCTGAAGCTCGGGATACGGAAGCCCTTCGAGTAGGTCCCGCGCAGCTTGACCTGCTCGATCGGCCGGAATTCCGCCTCGAACTTCGGCGAGAACGCCTTCTGGCCACTCGAATAGCTGTCATACGAGCCATCCGCTTTGATCTTCAGCATGTCGAAGATCGGCAGCGTGACTTCGTAACCCGCCGACCACACATGGCGCTTACCGACAACGCTTACCGCGTTGATGCTGTAATAACGCGCGTTCGGGTTGACGTTATTCGGCGGGTTCGAGCTCGGCTGGTTGATCGATTCGTAGCGATATCCACCAATCACGGCGACGTTGACGTCACCGCCTGGCAACTTGAAGATATCCTTATCGACAGTCGCCTGGATCTGAGTCAGCTTCGAGATAGAGCGGTTGAAGTTGGGCTTGAACACGCCCTCGGTCTGCGCCTGCGTATTCTGCGACGGATCGACGAAGTTGAACGTCCCCTTCGCAACCGCGTCCAGGAAACCCTGAAGGTAGAGGTAGCCGCGATTTTCCGTCTTGAGGATCACCGACGATGCGGTGCCGTTCAATGCGACGTTCCACCCGTCGCCGATCGTCCCCTGGAGGCCCGCGGTAACGCGATACGTCTTGGTATCGGTGTTGGTCGTCCGCGATTGCGGCACCAGCCCGGTCAAGCGCGCCAGGTTACCTGAGGCCGCAAACGGATTGTTCGGGTTGAGCGTGCCGTTGGCCGCGGTGCAACCCGTGGCCACCAACCGATTGGCGGCGTCAATCGTGCCGACCCCCGCCGCGCAGACATAGACCGGCAGGTAAATCGAACTGACCGTCACGACGGTACCGCCGTTGGCGGTCTGGCTGACCAGGCTCGTCGGGCCGGCATTGTTGCCGCTGGTCTTGGTGTTGTAGTAATTGGCCATGACATAGGCCTCGCCGAACGACCCCAGCTTGATGGTCGCACGCGCGTTCAGACCCTTGCGCTCGATGTTCGAGTTATACGCTCGATACCGCTCGACCAAGTCTTCCTGGCAGACCGTCGCCGGCGTAATGAATTGGCCGGCGCTCAAGCCGCTGACCGCACGCTGCGCGGCCGTCAACGTGACCGGCTGCAGGTTTTGGCAACCCAGCGCCGGGTTGAGCAACTGATTGCCGCCGAGGGAGACAAGCGCGGGGCTGTAAGGCCGAACGAACGGGACTGACGTCGACGTGAAGCCGTTATAGCCACCGCCTGGCTGGATGCCGTTGCGAATGCCGTTGGGCAAGCAGCCCTGCGCCGCGGTGCCGCAAATCGCGCTCTGGTCGGCGGTGCCGTAAGGAAAGCCGCGGTCGCGCAGGAACAGCGGGTCGCTCTTCTGATACTCGCCGTTGACCCAGACGTTGAAGCCCTGCTCGTCCAACTTGCCGTAGCCGGCGCTGGCACTGAGCTTGCGCTCGCCATTGTCGCCACGCTGCGAGATGGCGGCCGAACCGTTCAGGTGCAGGCCGGTGATCTCGCGCTTGATGAGGACGTTGACCACGCCGGCGATCGCGTCCGAACCATAGGTCGCCGATGCGCCGTCCTGCAGCACGTCGACCTTGTCGACGATGGACGACGGGATGGTGTTGATGTCGACGAAGGTGCGATAACCGTCATCGCCCAACGGATAGCTGGCGGTGCGCATGCCGTTGAATAGAACCAGCGTATAGGCGTTGTTCAGGCCGCGCAGCGACGGCGAGCTTGCGCCGGTGGCGAAGCCGAACGACGACCAGCTCGGCGCCGCGGTGCCGGCGTTGTTCGCGGTCAGCAGCTGAAGCGCGTCGGCAACGGTGGTGATGCCGCGGTTCTGCAGGTCGGCCGCGGTGACCGACACGACCGGCGAGGCTGTCGCGGAAGCGGGATTGCGCGTGATCGAACCGGTGACGATGATGTCGCTGTTCGACGCCGGGGTCTGGTCATCGGCCTGCGGCGCCGGATCGCTGGCGGCGGCCGCCGACGGCGGCGTCGTCGGATTGCTTTGCGCCATCGCCGGCGTAGCGAACATCGCCGACGCAACGCCAACCAGCGTCAGCGCGGTGCTGTCACGCAGCGAGCGCGAAAAATTAGAAGTCTTGGTCACGTAGCGGTTTCCCTCGCTTAACCCGCGGCCGCATGTTGCACGGTCTCGTCAGGCGGTTGCCAAGCCCCTTCCAGACGCAGTGCGCCTAAAGGGCCATGGGGGCGGGGATTGGAGCGACGCGCGCTTTCTGTAAAGGCGGGTTTGATTGTGCCGCCTAGATTCCAGACCGGCTGTAGCCAAAATGACACAGGCCCGTAATAGTACAAAAACCGGCTCGCCGGCGCTGTGGGACGGTCGTGGATTTGCGGGAAATCGAGGACGAAAGTCTGTCCGGGGGCGGCGCGAAACCGCCCCCGGGATCGATCGATCAGAACTTGAAGGTGGCACCCGCCTTGAACGTGCGGCCGATCAGGCCGGCCGCGTGCCAGGAGGCCAGATAGTTCGTCTGGGTGGCGTAGGCGGTGTTCGCGAAGAGCGGTGCGCGCGCGCCGAACGCGTTGCCAACGGTGAGCGAGAACTGGAACTGATCGCTCACCTTCATCGCCAGGTTAACGTCGGTGTAGATGAAGCTCTTGACGTAGCAGAACTTCTCGACCGGCTGTCCGGCAACTTTGTAGATGGCTGCGTTGCACGAGGTGTCGCCGTTGACCGACGACGCCTGGTCGGCGGCCACCGCCTTGATGCGGCCGACATAATAGGTCGTCGCGGTGAGCGAAAACTGGCCCGCGGTCAGCGTGTTCTGCCAGTTACCGCGCCAGCGCGGCGTGCCGCCACCCGACGACAGATCCTCCGGACCCACCGTCCCGGCATACTTCTGTATGGCGCCGGTCGCGGGATGCAGGTCGTATTGCAGCGTTTCCTGCACGTCGAGCCGGCTCTCGAACCGGATGCCGTCGCTGAGGGGGATCCTCGCATCGACACTGAACTCGAGCCCGGAGATCACCAGGAACGCCGAGTTCACATACGGCGCGTTGAGAACGAGCAAACGCGGCAACGCGTTGAGCGCGGACGGATCGGCGCCGTCGATCACGTTGCACGAATACCCCGTGCCGATCGCAGCGACCTTGGCGCAGCCCGCTGCCGACGCAGCGGCAGCCGAAGCGAAGGTCTGGTTCGCGACCGAATAATAAGCGTTGATCGCGTCGGCCACCAGCGGACCAGTGATGATCAGGTCCGACTTCTTCACGCGGAAATAGTCGCCCGTAATGGTCAGCCAGCGCACCGGATCGATGATCGCACCAGCGGTGAAGCTGCGCGAGATTTCCGGCTTGATGGCCGGGTTGCCGACAAAGCCGCGGCCCAGGCTGTAGGCGGTCGTATACCCTGCATTGCCCGGATGGGCGGCGACGAACGCCGCGTTCGGCGTGTAACCGACGAACCCGGAGAACGAGCTGCGCGCGTCCGATTCCGCGAAGGTCGGCGCCCGGAAGCCTTCCGAATAGGTGCCGCGAAGCGCGATCCCCTTGACTGGCTCGAACTTGATCGTCGCCTTGGGCGAGAAACGGCCGATGCCTGTGGAATAATGATCGTAGCGGCCCGACAGGTTGATATCGAGCATGTCGAGGATCGGCGCGTCGATTTCGAAATAACCGGCCCAGACCGAGCGTTTACCGAATGCCTGCGCGGTCGACACACCGGGCAGATCGAGATTCGGGTTGATGCTGCGGTTGTTCAATTCCTCGCGGCGGAACTGGCCGCCGACAGCGAGCTGCAAATCGCCGCCTGGCAGCGTGAACAACGTGCCGTTGATCGATGCGTCCACCGTCGCTTCGGTGGAATCGGACTTAGCCTGGATCGGCGGCGCCACCATGTCGCGCACCGCCTGGCTGTTGAGGCTCGGGTTGACGAAGTTGTACGCCCCCGTGTTGATCGCCTTGACCAGTCCAGCCAAGTTGAACGGTCCCGATTGCTTCGCAACAAGGTTGTCGCGCGAATATGCAGCGGCGATGTTCCACTTCCAGTTGTCGCCGATATCACCCTTCAACCCCGCGGAGATGCGGTAGACCGTGTTGGTGCGCTTCCTGACCGCAGGGATGTCGCCGAACGAGTAATAGATCCGCGCCGCGCCGGAAGCGGGAGTAGCGGCGAAAGCGGCGGCGTAGGGATTGTTCGGGTTGAGCGTGCGCCCCGCGGTCGCCGGATTCGCGCAGTCTACGCCCGACGGACAGATCCACACCGGCAACACGATACCGGGCGCGCTCGTCGCGGTCGACGGGCTGCCGCCGAACGCCTGAGTCTGCCGGATGGCGGCCGGCGCCCCGGTGAGCTCGACAAGGTTCTTCGCGTAGCTTCCCGCCAGATAGCCTTCGATGCTACCGCCCAGGCGGAAGCTTGCGCGGCCGACAAAGTCGTAGCGCTCCTGCTTCGGCAGGAAGATGGCATATTCTTTCTGGAGATCGTGCGCGCAGGCCGTCCCGACGCGCGCGGCGGTGTTCTCGGAGAAGGTTCCATACGGGCAATTCGCCAAAGGCGTCAGCGAATTGAAGATCGCCGGCGTCGTCGCGTTGGCGACCGAACCCGCCAGCGGGTTGTTGAGGTCGGTCTGGGTCGTCCGCGTGACCACCGCGTTGGGCGAGGCCGAGGTCAGCGTGTCGTCGCCGCGATTGTTGTCGTTGCCGCCGATCGCACGAAGATCGAGCGTGTTGAACGGGAAGCCGAGCGAGTCGTTGGTGACCAGCCCGCTACGATCGTAATCGCCGCCGACATAGATATTGAAGCCCTGGCTGGCATAGTCGCCGAACCCGACGAGCAGGCGCGCACGATATTTCGGCAAGTCGCCCCGTTCCGAAACGCCGCCGTCGATGCCGCCCTCGACACCCTTCATGGTCTTGCGCGTGATGATGTTCACCACGCCGCCGATCGCGTCGGCACCGTAGAGGGCCGATGCACCGTCCTTCAGCACCTGAATGCTTGCGACGTTCGCAAACGGGATGCTGTTGAGGTCGACGTAATTGTTGTGACCATCATCGTTCAGCGGGAAGTTGGCCGAGCGCAGACCGTCAATCAGTGTCACCGTCGACGACACGCCCAGGTTGCGCAGCGACACGGCCGAGCCGCCGGCCGAAAAGCCGCTGCTGAAGCCGTTGCCGATCGAGCCCGCACCGTCGGCCGACACCGAGCGAATGGCGTCGGACGCGTTGGTGATGCCGGCCCGGTCTAGAGTCTCCGCAGTCAACACGGTGACCGGCGATGCCGTGGTGGTCAGCCCCTTGGTGCTGAACAGCGTGCCCGTGACGACGATGTCGGGCGCATCGGTCGCTGCCTGGTCATCGGCGACCGGAGCAGGCGCCGGTGCGGTCTGTGCAAACGCGGGAGTGGCGATCATCGCCAGCAGGCCCAGCGGCGCGGCGGTGGTCAGCAAACGCAGCTTCGGCGTCGAACGGAAAAAAGCCATGAAGTTAACATCCCCAAATTGGGACCGGACCGGCGCACAGACCCTCCGCGCGTCAGCCGAATCCCCCCAATGGTCGTAAGCCCTCCAGCCCGACCGATCCTCCTTCGTCGCGGAGCCGGTGCGTCAAGTAAAGGGGAGTATGGCAATCGAGCGACGATTGGCGATGGTTTGTAGCACGTTTGCCACAAAGGGTCAGAACTGGTGTCTTATCCCAGTGAGACAGCGGCGCAGTGCGAAATGCTAGTTCTTGCCCGGCATCGGCCCTGCAACCAGCAGCGGATCGATCTTCGCGCTCCACCAGCGCAGCGACCAGTGAAGGTGAGCGCCGGTGACGCGGCCCGTCATGCCCGAATAGGCGATCCCCTCACCCCGCCGCACACGCTGGCCCGGCGCGACCAGGATCCGCGACAAGTGCATGAAGGCGCTTTCCACCCCCATCCCGTGCGCGACGAGCAATAGATTGCCCTCGAGCAGGAAGGGATGATCCGACGCCAGTGTCACCACCCCGTCCGCCGGCGCGAGCACTAGGGTGCCCTGCGGCACCGCGATGTCGATGCCCGAATGATACGCCCCCGCCGCACCGTTCCGGTAGATGCGTTGCGACCCGAACAAGGTCGAGATGCGCCCGGTCGCCGGCCACAGGAACGGCTGGCGCCAGCCATTGGCGTCGACCGCGACCCGCCGCGCGGCGTTGATCTGCGCGATCTCGCCCGGGCGGATGCGGTCGAAGTCGGCGGGCGGCACGGGGTATTGGGGCAAGCTCGACAAGCGCGAGATCGACCAGGCGCGCGGCGCAATGCTGAGCGTGCGAGAGATGGTTTTACCGCTGTCCGACCGCGCCTCCAGCGTGGCAGTGGGGCCGGCATCGCGGTCGAACGCGATCACGAACGCGCCGTCGGGCGCGACCGGCACCGGCGCCCCGTTCAGCATGAGCGCGGACGTCCCGGCCGGCGCCGTGCCGCGGATCAGCCCGCCTTGGGTCAGACTACCCTTGAGCACGAAATCGCCGAGCGGCACGGGCGGCGGCGGGGCGACGACGGTGGCGGGCGGCAATGGCGGCGGCCGCGACTCTGCCTCGACGCAACTGCCGACGGCGATCAGGACGGCGATACACGCCACCCAGCGCCGCGCGCGCTTCATGCCTTCGTTTCGGCCTCGAGCGCGAAGGATGCGTCGGCATAGGCTTCCTGCCGCGCGACGCTCCAATAGCGCAGGTCGTCGAGATCGATCGCCGCGCCCGACACCGCGCAAATGACGTGACTGCCCGGCGTCAACACGCGAAAGCCGTTCGCCATGTAATGAAGCCGTGCCGACCGGTCGGTGTTGGACATCAGCATTGGCAGTTCCTCAAAGCAGCGTGGGCTGGTCGGGCTTGGGCTTAACATAGGTTTTGGCGGACGTCCCCTCAACCCGCGCGGCGACATCGCCGTCCCCGAACCGGACAGTCAGCGCGCCGGCCTTGCGCGCCGCCGCCACCGAGCTGAGCACGCCCCCCGCACGATCGGTCACCAGCGCATAGCCGCGGTCGAGCACGTGGCGCGGGTTGAGCGCGTCGACGAGCTTGAAGGTCTGCTCGAGCCGCTGCCGCGCGGCGGCGATGCGCTGGGTAAGAAGCGCCGGCCTGAGCGCGCCAGCGGTCCGGTCGAGCGTCCCGCGCGCCGTCGTCACGCGGCGTTCGAGCGCGCGGTCGAGCCGCTGACCGGCGTCGTCGGCGCGCTGGCGCTGCGGTCCCAGCAACGCGTCGCGCTTGGGCAGCAGCCGCGCCTGCGCCTCGACCCGCTCACGCCCGCGCTCGACGTAGCGCCGCGCGCACCGCTCGCTACGCTGCGCATAGGCGTCGAGGCTCAGCCGCAGATCGGCGAGCACCGGCACCGCGAGCTCCGCCGCCGCGGTTGGGGTCGGCGCACGCAGATCGGCGGCGTGATCGCACAGGCTGGTGTCCGTCTCGTGTCCCACCGCGGAGATGATCGGAATCGAGCACCCCGCGACCGCGCGGACGACGATTTCCTCGTTGAAGGCCCACAAATCCTCGATCGACCCGCCGCCGCGCGCGACGATCACCAGGTCGGGCCGCGGCACTGTCCCGCCCGGCTGCATCGAATCGAACCCGCGCACCGCCGCCCCGACTTCCTCGGCTGCTCCAGCCCCCTGCACCTTGACCGGCCAGACGATCACCCGCGTCGGGCAGCGATCGGCGAGGCGGTGGAGGATGTCGCGTATCACCGCGCCGGTCGGCGAGGTCACCACGCCGATCGTGCGTGGCATGAACGGCAGCGGCTTCTTGCGGCTCTGGTCGAACAGACCTTCCGCGCCCAGCTGTGCCTTGAGCTTCTCGAACAACGCCATCAGCGCGCCCTCGCCCGCCAGTTCCATCCGGTCGATCACGATCTGGTATTTGGAGCGCCCCGGATAGGTGGTCAGCTTGCCGCTCGCGATCACCTCGATCCCGTCCTGCGCGGCGAACGGCAGCAGCGCCGCCTGCCCCTTCCACATCACCCCGTCGATCACCGCGGCATCGTCCTTGAGGCATAGATAGACGTGCCCCGACGCCGCACGCTTATAGCCCGATATCTCGCCGCGCAGCCGCACGCGGCCGAATTCGCCCTCGACCATCCGCTTCAATCGGTTCGACAGCTCGCCAACGCTTTCGGGCGCGGAATTGTCGCCGGGCATGGCCTCGGCTACCAGCCGCGGCGAATCTTCGAAGGAATGGTCTGGCATGAACGTCCTGCTGATCGGATCGGGCGGACGCGAACATGGCCTCGCGTGGAAGCTCGCGCAATCGCCGTTGCTTACTAGACTCTACGCCGCGCCGGGCAACCCGGGCATTGCCGAGGAGGCCGAAGTCGATCTGGTCGATATCGCCGATCACGCCGCGGTGATCGACTTCTGCCGCTCGCGCACGATCGACCTCGTCGTGGTCGGGCCCGAAGCGCCCCTGGTCGCGGGGATCGTCGACGATTTGCGCGCCGCCGGTATCGCGGTGTTCGGGCCGACCAAGGCAGCGGCGCAGTTAGAAGGGTCGAAGGCGTTCACCAAAGCCGTGTGCGACCGTGCCAACATCCCCACCGCTCGCTACCGCGCGGTCCATTCGCTCGACGAAGCGCGGTCGGCGCTCGAGGATTTCGGCGCGCCGGTGGTGGTCAAGGCCGACGGCCTCGCCGCGGGCAAAGGCGTGACGGTGGCGATGACGATGGCCGAGGCGGCGGGCGCGGTCGAGCATCTGTTTTCGGAAAGCGGCGCGAGCGCGGTGATCGAGGAATTCCTCGAGGGCGAGGAAGTCAGCCTGTTCGTGTTGACCGATGGAACCGCGATGGTCCCGTTCGGATCGGCGCAGGACCACAAGCGCGTCGGCGACGGCGACTCCGGCCCCAATACCGGCGGGATGGGCGCCTACAGCCCCGCCCGCGTGCTGACCGCCGCGCTGGAGGCGCACGCGCTGAAGGAGATCGTTGCGCCGACTATTGCGACCTTGGCGGCGGAGGGGATGCCCTATTCGGGCGTGCTCTATGCCGGGCTGATCCTGACCGCCGAGGGCCCCAAGCTGATCGAATACAATGCCCGGTTCGGCGACCCCGAATGCCAGGTGCTGATGATGCGGCTGGACAGCGACCTGTTGCCGCTCATGCTCGCGGTGGCCGAAGGAAAACTGGCCGACGCCCCCACCCCGGTGTTCAGCGACGAAGTCGCGCTGACGGTCGTGATGGCGGCGAATGGCTATCCCGGCGCCCCCGAAACCGGCGGCGCGATCCTCGGGATCGCCGACGTCGCGCCCGCCAGGGTCTTCCAAGCCGGCACCAAGCTTGTCGCCAGCCAGTTGGTCGCTGCGGGCGGCCGCGTTCTCACGGTCACCGCGACCGGCCCCACTGTCCGCGCCGCGCAGGCCGCGGCTTATCGCGCGGTCGACGCGATCGACTTCCCCACCGGCTTTTGCCGCCGCGACATCGGCGCGAAAGAGGTGGCGCGGGAGGAGTGACCGTCGCGCCGCCGCCTGGCAAAAGGGGCGCCGGTCTCGCGACCGACGCCCCCTGATTGCCGATGGATAGGCTCAGGCGAAGCGGACGCGAGTCCCAACAGCCTGACGACGGCGGAGCGCACCACCGATCGCGCCAAAGCCCAACACCATCATAGCCCAAGTAGCGGGTTCGGGAACGCCCGGCGTTATGACGATATTCGCGGGCAGACTGAACGACAGCTGCGCATCTACCTCTTGCCGGTCGGCGTAGAAAAGTACGAACGAGTGCGCCCCCGCTCCAAGGCTGACATTGGCATTCTGCGTAGTCGCAGCGTGGATACCGCCATTCTGGAGCGCCGATACGCCATCGACGAACAGGAAGGCGTCGTCATCAGCGCTGATCGAGAAAAGCACCGACTGAGCGGCGTTCAAAAAGAAATTGCCGGAAAAGATCGCGGTCTGGAAACCGTTCTGCCCCCCGTTGGATGACCCAGCGCCATTGGTCGGGAAGAACGTCGTGTCGGTAAAGGAGTTGCCGGCGATAACGCCGGTCCCCGTCGACACGACGTTGATGTTCGGCGCGCCGGGCGTCCACCAATACAGCTCTTTTGTAAGGGGGTTGTAGTCGACCGCGTTCAACGGGTTCGCGGCCGTGATCACGGGCATACCGTTCGGCCCAAGCGTTGATGCCACGCCGTTGGTGAAGCTGCCCGATGCGCCAGTGCCGCTGAAATCACGGTTATTGTCCTGAACGGTGAAATACTTGACCGCCATCTGAGCTTGAGCAGGTGTTGCAGCAATGGCTGCCGCTACGATCGCGCTAGCAACAAAAAACTTAGTTTTCATAGTGATATCCCCTTATCAGCCGAACTTCCAATGAAGTGCGGCAGCCCCGACTCACCGGAATTACACGAACTGAAAATAGTTAATCGCCTTAAGGGAATTAATGATTGTAGGAATACGACACGTCCCATCCCGGGACTGATTGTCTGTTATGTAATGTTGTAACATTTTGTTCTGCTGGCGTTCAGGAAGCCGATGCAAGAACTCTTACGTGGCCGGAACGTAATCAGCCCGCTTAGCCAAGGGGAATTGTCATGCAGTCCAAGCCTGCCTTGCTGACGGGGCTGAGCGCCCTGCTCCTGACCTCCGCCGCGCCCGTGCCGCTCGCCGCGCAGCGAACCATCGCGCCGCCGCGCGACGGTTATTCGCCAGTCCGCTGTCGCGTCAACGAGCCCAGCTACAACAACATGCCGATCCCAATTTCACCGCAGCCGATCCCGCGCGGCAAGCGCAAGGACCGCGACAAGTCGGCGCAGGACGTGATCGTTACCGGAGCGCTCGCAAAGCGCAGCGAGTCACGCGCGCCGCGCGAACAATATTACGCACCCCCCGCGCCGCCGCCGCCAGTGATGGTCTCCCCCGCGCCGATGTCCGGCATAGTAGCCAATGGCTATACCTCGCCGCCCTACGGCAGCAAGGCGAACACCGAACGCTATGACGGCAAGGCGGTCGCGTCGATCCAGTCGGTCGCAGCCGTACCCGTTTCGACCTTCTCGGTCGACGTCGACACCGGCGCCTACGCCAATGTCCGCCGCTTCCTGAGCGATGGCGGCACGCCGCCGCCCGACGCCGTGCGGACCGAGGAGATGATCAACTATTTCCGCTACGACTATCCGCGTCCGTCGGACCGCACCCAGCCGTTCAGCGTGACCACCGACGTCGCCAAGACGCCGTGGAACCCGGCGACGCGTTTGTTGCGGATCGGTCTGCGCGGCTATGACGTCTCGACCAACGACCGTCCGCGCGCGAACCTGGTGTTCCTGGTCGACGTGTCGGGGTCGATGAACTCGGCGGACAAGCTCCCGCTAGTCAAATCGGCGCTGATGACGCTTGCCGACCGCTTGCGTCCCGACGATCGCGTGTCGATCGTGGTCTATGCCGGCAATGCCGGGATTGTGCTCGAGCCGACTAGCGACAAGCGCTACGTCAAGGCGGCGCTCGATTGCCTCCAAGCCGGTGGATCGACCGCAGGCGGCGCGGGGATCAAGCTTGCCTATGATACCGCGCGCGCCAACTTCGTGCGCGGCGGGATCAACCGAATCTTCCTCGCGACCGACGGCGATTTCAACGTCGGGGTGAGCGACAACAAGACGCTGGAGGAAATGGTCAAGGCTGAGCGTGACGACGGCATTACGCTGACCACGCTCGGGTTCGGCCAGGGCAATTACAACGAAGCGATGATGGAAAAGATCGCCGACGTCGGAAACGGCAATTACGCCTATATCGACAGCGAGCGTGAGGCCGAAAAGGTGGTCGACGACGAGCTGTCCGCGACGATGGTGACGATCGCCAAGGACGTGAAAGTCCAGGTCGAATTCAACCCGGCCGCAGTCAAGGAATACCGCCTGATCGGCTACGAAAACCGCGCACTGGCGGAGGAGGATTTCAACAACGATGCGGTCGATGCCGGCGATATGGGCGCGGGCCACCAAGTGACGGCGTTGTACGAAATCGTCCCCGCGAACGGCGCGGGCTGGCTGCCCGATCGGCGATATCCGGCGAATGCGCGGCCGCTGTCGCCGCTCGAAGCGCGAGCCAGCGAGCTTGCCTTCGTTAAACTGCGCTACAAGTTGCCCGAAGGCGGCGCGTCGCGGCTGATCAGCCGGCCGGTCCCCGCCTCGCTGCTGACGACCGCGGCATGGCCGAGCGGCGACATGGCGTTCGTGACGGCAGTCGCGGCGTTCGGGCAGAAGCTGCGCGGCGACAAATATCTCGGCAGCTATCGCTACGCCGACATCGCGCGGCTGGCGGGGTCGCCCAACGGATACTGGCGGCAGGAATTCGTCCGGCTGACCGGGATGGCGAACGGACGCGGCGCGGCGGACTGATCCACCTCACTGGAATATCGCCCGTCATCCGCATAGGGTGGCGGGCGATACTTGTTTGGGGACCTATGCAGACGCAACCGATGAGCCCCGGCGGGGCCGCCGACGCTTTCTATAGCTGGACCGTGATCTCGCTGATCGCGATCGCGCTGATCGCCGCGCTGGTGATCGCAGGCATCATCTATGGCCGCCGCCAGGCCGCCCAACGCCACCGCGCCGAAGAAGCCGCTGAAGAACGCGCGGACGAGGCCGGTGTCGATTTGCCGGAGGAGGCCGATCCCGTATCGGTAGAAACTGACGCGGAGCCGGTCGCCAAGGAGCCGGACCCCGATCCGCCGGCAAAGGCCGAGCCGGCGCCCAAGCCGCGGCCCGCGCCTAAACCCGCCCCGGCACCAAAGCCTGCTCCTACCCCGGCGCCAGCGCCCGAACCGAAGCCGGCGCCGGTCGAGGCAGCGCCGCCGCCGCCTG
>JBDSWC010000026.1:0-10849 GCA_039926845.1 Sphingomonas sp.
ACTTCACCGACTTGCTCGACAAGGCGGAAGACCCGGCGAAGATGATCCGCATGATCATCCTGGAGATGGAAGAAACGCTGGTCGAGGTTCGCGCCTCCGCCGCGCGGACCATCGCCGACCAGAAGGAAATGCGGCGCCACGTCGGCAAGCTCGCCCAGCTCGAGGAAAGCTGGACCGAGAAAGCGGAGCTGGCGCTGTCGAAGGATCGCGAGGATCTGGCCAAGGCAGCCTTGGTCGAGCGCCAGAAGGCGACCGACATGGCCGCCGAACTGACCGCCCAGGTCACCGTGCTCGACGAGGCGCTGCGCGCGTCCGAGGAAGACATCGCCAAGCTTCAGAAGAAGCTGAGCGAAGCGCGCAACCGCCAGAGCTCGATCTCGACTCGCCTCGAAAGCGCGCACAACCGCTTCAAGGTCCGCGAGATCTACTCGGCCGGCCGCACGCATGACGCCTTCTCGCGCTTCGACGTGATGGAGCGCCAGGTCGACCTCGCCGAGGGCCGCGCCGAAGCGGCCGGGTTGGGCAGCGAGCCCAAGACGATGGAGCAAGAGCTCGCCGAGCTGAAGGCGTCCGAGAAGGTCGATGCCGAGCTCGAAGCGCTCAAGGCCCGCATGAAGAAGGGGTCGTAAGATGGATGAATTCCTCCTCCCGATCTTCATCTGCAGCATCCTGTTCATCGGTCTGCCGTGGCTGATTTTCCACTACGTCACGAAATGGAAGCAAGCGCCGAAGATCACGAACGAGGACGAGAAGCTGCTCGACGAGCTCTACTCGCTCGCCCGCCGCCTCGAAGATCGCGTGTCCACGGTCGAACGCATCGTTGCCGCCGACCATCCCGATTGGAAGTCGAGCATGCCGCTCGCCGCCGACCCCACCGACTTTACCACCCGGAGGAACTGAAATGTCCGCCAGCCGCACCAAATTCTACCTCGACAAGCAGAACAAGAAGTTCCTCGGGGTTTGCGCCGGGATCGCCGAATACACCGGCATCGATGTAACGATGGTTCGCGTCGGCACCGCGATCCTTGCGCTGATCACCTCGGGCTGGATCATCCCCGCCTACTTCATCACCGCCTGGATCGCCCCGTGCAAGCCGCATGGCCTGTATGAAGACGCCGAGGACGCGAAGTTCTGGCAGGGCGTGCGCACCAACCCGTCGCGCTCGACCGCCGAGGTCCGCTCCAAGTTCCGCGATCTCGATCGCCGGCTCGCCGACATCGAGACCCTCTACACCAGCCGCAACAGCCGGTTGGCCGACGAAATCGACAGCCTGCGCTGATCAGGCAATCCAGGGATAAAAGGGAATAATCATGGATCCGACAACTTTCTTGGTCATGGGCACGCTGTTCGGAGTAAGCGCCACGTTGGCAATCCAGTGGTTCGCCAACCGCAAGGTCCGCAAGGCCCTGCGCGCGATGGAAAACATGGCCGCCCGGCCGTCCGACGAAGTGCTGCTCCTCCACCGCGAACGGGCGGAAATGGGCCGCCGGCTGGCAGCGCTGGAAGAAATCGTCACCGATCGGCCGAAACGGCTCGCTCACGAAATCGACAGCCTGCTCTAGGCGGCTGACCGGGGAGAATTAAGATGCATAATGGTCAAATTTTCGTCCTGGCGATCATCGCGATGGGCATCATTGGTGGGATCATCAAGATGTCGATCAAAGCCAAGCACGGCTATCCGCTGGAGGACCGCAGCGATCGCCGCAACCGCCTGCGCGGCGGCGGCGGGGACGATATCGAGGCGCAGCGCAAGATCGAACTCCTGTCGAGCGAGAATGAGCGCCTGACCCGCCAGATCGGACGGCTCGAGGAGCGCCTGCGGGTGCTCGAACGGATCGCCACCGATCCCGCCGAGCGCGTTGCCCGAGAAATCGACGAACTCCGCAGCCGCGACTGAAAGGACAGACAATGAGCCCTCTTATCATCCCGATCCTCGGCATCAGCTGCGGCCTGCTGGCGATCTTCGGCGGCGTCTTCGTGAAGCCCTGGTTCGCCTACCGCCAGCGCCAGCTCGAGATCCAGTCCGACAAGGTAGCCGAAAAGGCCGCACAATACGCGGCGCAGACCGAACGGCTCGAACAACGGATGCGGGTGCTCGAACGCATCGTCACCGACCGCGGCATCGATGTCGCGGAAGAAATCGAAAAGCTGCGCGACGACCCCGCGCCGCTGAACTGAGGAAAGAACAATGGGACTGATCATCTTCACCGTCATCATCGCCATCCCCACGGGCATCGCGGTCTGGCTGACCGAACGGGTCGATCGCCCGCGCCGCCGCGCAATGCGCGACGCGCAGATCCAGCCCGCCGAATAACAACGACGCTTGAGGGAGCCTCCCCATGAACCCCTTCGAAATGGTCATCGTGATCGTCGCGATCGTTACGGTCGGCGGGATCATCCGAGCCAAAATGGGCGTCGGACGCGACAATCAGGGCAATGAATTCAGCCTGCGCGGCGACGCCGCCGCGGCGGAAAACAAGCAGCTGCGCGATGACATTCGCGAGCTGAAGGACCGGATCGCCGTGCTCGAACGCGTGATCACCGACACCAACACTAGCAGCAACCTCGACCGCGAGATCGAGAAGCTGCGCAACACCGACCGCTGACGCGGCCGCCCTTATAGCATGGAGATGTCTGTCATGACTGACCCCAACCTGTACTTCACCATGGCGGGCGCGAGCCTGGCCGGACTCGGGATGGTCTGCATGGCCGCGCTGGCCGGCTGGCGCGGCTGGCTGAGCCTCAAGGAACGCGAGCTCAGCGCGTTCGCCGACCATGGGGGCCATACCGACGGCCCGACCCTGCCCAACGCCAGCGCGCGGATCGAGATCGCCGACCTGAAGGAACGCATCCGCAAGCTCGAAGCGATCGCGTCGGGGGTGGATCTCTGATCTATCCCCGTCTTCCCGGCGCAGGCCGGGACCGCTGCCAATGGCGCGAGACGGCCAGCGACCCCGGCCTACGCCGGGGTGACGAAATAAGGAAACACGCTATAGCGCCGCCATGCGCGACCTCGCCGACCTGCAAGACGAATACGAATTCCTCGACGCCGACGACCGTTACCGCCTGTTGATCGATCTCGGTCGTAGCCTTGAGGACATGCCCGAGCCACTCAAGACGGACGCCACCTTGGTCCGCGGCTGTTCGGCATCGGTGTGGGTCTACCCCACCGTCGGCGATGACGGCACGCTCCACTTCCTCGCCGACAGCAACGCCGCGATCACCAAGGGCATTATCGCGCTGGTACTGGCCACGGTGCAGGACCGATGGCCCCCCGACATCCTTGCCACCGACATCGACGCCGCGCTGGCGCCGTTCGACCTGAAGAACCAGCTCAGCTCGAACCGGACGCAGGGTATCCCCAACATGATCGCCTTGATCCGCGCGACGGCGGAGCGATATGCTTAGCGCCAGTCGAAGCTGAGCGGCGCTTCGCGAAAGGCGAAGCGATCGAGGTGGCGCGCGACCGCGCCTTTCAGCCCGTCGAGTTGCCCCTCCACGCTAGCGTCGATCCGCACGTCGAGCGCATCCGCGCCGGCATCGAACGTGACCAAAGCATCGCCCGGCCAATCGGCGCCGCGCGCGTCGCTCGGAAAAACGACGGCGCCGTGATCGGTGTCGAATTCAACGGCCAGATTGTGCTGCCAGTGCTTGCAGAGCTGCTGGAGGTATTTGCTGGCGCTCGCGGTCGGCACGCGCGCGGTAGAGGATACGGTCATGGGGATCCTTCATACAATTTCCTTCTCCCCTTGTGGGAGAAGGAAGGGGCCCGCTCGCGTAGCGAGTGGGAAGGATGAGGGGGACATGCGTCTCACTCCCCCTCACCCTTCCGCCGACTGCGTCGACTCCCTCCCTCTCCCACAAGGGGAGAGGGAAGTCAGTTACAGCCGCTCGATCTTCTGCGCGGCCTCGTCGATCAGGCCGACGACCTGATGCAGCACCTCGTCATCGACGTCGCCCGAGCGCAGCCGGTTGATCAGCACTTCGCGAAGGTTTCCCATCGCGCGGCGGACCGAGGTCGAGTCGGTCTTCTCCCGCTCCTCGCCCAGCGCGGTCAGGCGGGCGATCAGCGTATCGACCAGGTCCTTGTTGGCGTCGAGTTCGGCGGTGCCGGCGTCGGTGATCGCGAACGCTTTCTTGGCGCCTTCGCTCTGCTGCTGCGCGATGAACCCCATGTCGTCGAGCATGGTCAGCGTCGGATAGACGACGCCCGGGCTCGGGGCATAGGCGCCGCCGGTCAGGCTCTCGATCTCGCGGATCAAGTCATAGCCGTGGCGCGGCTCATCGGCGATCAGTTTGAGCAACACGAGCCGAAGCTCGCCGCCGTCGAACATGCGCCGCGAACGGCCCTCGCCGCGCGCGCCGCGCTCGCCACGGCCGCCCCAATGGCGGGCATGATGCCCCCAGCCGCCGCGCATTCCTTGGCGGACGCCGGGGTGACAGCCACGGTCCCCTCTTTCAAAATATACAAACATTCGCGGAAGCCCTTTCTATATCACGATGGCACTAAGATATAGCTTAGTTCGATTGCGTCAAGATATATCTTAGAGATTTTTTTGATGTCTTGTGCTCCTGCGAAAGCAGGAGCCTAGGATTACAGACGACTCCGCTCGTGGTTCTGGGCTCCTGCTTTCGCAGGAGCACTGGACGCCCAGGGTGACGGGTGGGAATTGGGACGCGAAACGCCTATCTTGCCCGCATGGCCGATCTTTTCGCCGGTTTCGAACCCGAAGCCGCTCCCGACACGATCCACGAGAATGCGCCGCTGGCCGATAAGCTGCGTCCGCAAAAGCTCGCGGACGTGGTCGGCCAAGAGCACCTCACCGGCCCCAACGGCGCGATCGGGCGAATGGTCGCCGCGGGCAAGCTGTCGTCGATGATCCTGTGGGGACCGCCGGGCACCGGCAAGACGACGATCGCGCGGTTGCTCGCCGATGCGGTGGGGTTGCGCTTCGTCGCGATCAGCGCGGTCTTCTCGGGCGTGGCGGACCTCAAGAAAGCCTTCGCCGAGGCGCGCGAGCATGCCCGGGTCGGCAAGCGGACATTGCTGTTCGTGGACGAGATCCACCGTTTCAACCGTGCGCAGCAGGACGGCTTTCTGCCCTATGTCGAGGACGGCACGGTGACGCTGGTCGGCGCGACCACCGAAAACCCGTCGTTCGAACTTAACGCCGCCGTGCTCAGCCGCGCGCAAGTGCTGATCCTCCACCGGCTCGACCACGCCGCCTTGTGCAAACTCCTCGACCGCGCCGAGGAAATGGAGGGCCGCCCCCTCCCCCTAACCCTCGACGCGCGCGACGCGATAGTGGCCAGCGCCGACGGCGACGGCCGCTTCCTGCTCAACCAGGCCGAGACCTTGTTCTCTGTCGATCTCCCCGAACCGCTCGATCCCGCCGGGCTCGGCGCGTTTCTCCAGCGCCGCGTCGCGGTCTACGACAAGGATCGCGAGGGGCATTACAACATCATCTCCGCGCTCCATAAATCGGTGCGCGGCAGCGACCCGCAGGCGGCGCTCTATTACCTCGCGCGCATGCTCACCGCGGGCGAGGAACCGCTCTACGTGCTGCGCCGGCTGGTACGGATGGCGATCGAGGATATCGGGCTCGCCGACCCCAACGCGCTGGTGCAGTGCATCGCGGCGAAGGACACCTATGACTTCCTGGGCTCACCCGAAGGCGAACTCGCGCTGGTCCAGGCGTGCCTCTACCTCGCGACCGCGCCCAAATCGGTGTCGAGCTACAAGGCGATGGGCGCGGCCTGGAAATCGGCGCGGGAAACCGGATCGCTGATGCCGCCGCCAAACATCCTCAACGCGCCGACCAAGCTGATGAAGGACATCGGCTACGGCAAGGGCTACAATTACGATCCCGACACCGAACACGGCTTTTCGGGCGACAATTACTGGCCCGAGGAAATGGCGCCGCAAACTTTCTACAAGCCGACCGACCGCGGGTTCGAGAAGCGCATCCAGGAACGGCTCGACTATTGGGCGAGCTTGAAGGAGGGGAAATGATCGGCAGTTGGGACTATGCGGTCGCTTACGCGCTGTCGCTGCCCGATGCCGAGATGGGCACGAGCTACGGCAAGCTCGCAGTCAAGGTCGCGTCGAACGGACGCGCATTTCTCTACACCGGGCATGAGGATGGCACGTCGTTCGGCATCGCGATCGACCTCGACACGGTCGAGATGCTCAAGGAGACCGATCCCGACACTTTCTGGCAGACGCCGCATTACGAAGGCTGGCCGGCGGTGCTAATCCGCTACGACAGTGCCGATCCGGATCGCGTCAAGGCGATGATCGAACGCTCGCGGGAGTGGACGGCGGCGAAAAAGCCGGTGAAACGGCGCAAAAAATGACGCACTTTACCCGGTTCGCGGGCGTAGACTGGTCGGGCGCGAAAGGTAGCAGACACAAGGGCATCGCGCTGGCTGTCTGCGATTTTGGCGACGCAGCGCCGGTGTTGATCGAACCGCCCCGCGGCGTGTGGTCACGGGCAGCGATCCTCGACTGGCTGCTCGCGCATCGCACCGAATCGATGCTGGTCGGGTTCGACATGAGCTTCTGTGCACCGTTCCTCGAACGCGGCGCGTATCTGCCGGGCGAAAGCACGCAGAGCGACGCAAAGGCGTTCTGGGCCTATATCGACGCCAACAGCCCGGACCATGACCTCGGCGCGGCATCGTTCCTCGACAGCCGGCGTGGCGTCCACTTCTATCTGGGCGCGGCAGACGGTGAGAAGGCCAAGTTCCTCCACTTCCGCCGCGCGGAGACGATCCACAATGAGGCCGGCTTCGGCAAGGCGACCACCGTCTACGACGCGATCGGCGCCGCGCAGGTCGCCAAGGCGAGCTTTGCCGGAATGCGCCTGCTCCACCATCTCGACGGCCGCGTCGCGGTCTGGCCATTCGATCTGGTCCCACGCTCCGGGATGGCGATCGTCGAGATCTACACGGCGATCGCCGCGCGCGCGGCCGGGATCCGTAAGGGATTGAGCAAGCTGCGTACGCCCGAAGCGCTGGACGGCGCGCTCGCGGCGCTCGGCTCGCAACCGCACGCGCCGCTCGCGCGCTACGACGACCATTCCACGGACGCTATTCTCGCGTCGGCATGGTTGCGCGCGAACGCCCGGCGGCCCGAATTATGGGCGCCCGCCGCCCTGACGCCCGAGATAGCGCGCACCGAAGGCTGGACCTTCGGCGTTCCCTGACGCATTGGAGCGGCGGATGCCGGCTTAGCTCAGTTGGTAGAGCGCCAGTTTTGTAAACTGGATGTCGCGGGTTCGATTCCTGCAGCCGGCACCAGCTTCCGCAGCGATTTAGCCCCGCTAAATCGCGACGGGCGGAAGCGCGGCCGGCCTCGCCTCAGCGAGGTCCGACGACGCGACTTTGCCGCGGCGCTATCGATCCGCCCAATAGTCGAACACGATCTGCTGTTGCTCTCGCACCAACGTCATCGCCTGCGGCCCGGTCCACGGCCCGTCATACCCTAGCACGAACGCCCGCGCACCGCCCCACCAGCCTTGCCCAGGCAGGCGATCCGATTCGCGAACCACCAGCACGGCCAGCTCCGGTTCGCCGGCAGCGATCGCCGCCTCGTCGATCACATCCAGCGTCTTGCACACCGCGCGCATCTTCGGCCGGGTGAAGCGATGACCCAGATCGCCGAGCAGTTCGGAATAGCTCACCGCCCGCCCCTCGCGCGCCGCCGCGATCAGCAGGCCTCGCACGCGGGCGACGTCGGAGATTGACGAGTCGGTCATTGCCCGCCCCCAATACGCGCCCTACACGAAACCCGCACCATGCCGAGGACGTTGCGACAGCTCATATGATCAAGGTCGCGAGCTATAATATCCGAAAGGGCGTCGGCACCGACCGCATCCGCAGCCCCGACCGCATCCTGCATGTACTTCACGAGATCGACGCAGACGTTATCGCGCTACAGGAAGCCGATCGCCGGTTTGGGCGGCGCGCGGCGATCCTGGCGGCCCATTTCCTCGAAGATCATTCTCCCTGGAAGGCGGTGCCGTTCGGCCGCCGTGAGCACTCGAGCGGATGGCACGGTAACGTACTGCTGGTCCGCAAGGATGCGGTGGTCACAGATTGCGAGGCAATCCATCTGCCGACGCTCGAACCCCGCGGCGCGGTGGCGGCGGATCTGCGGATCAAGGGGGCTCAGGTGCGGATCGTCGGCATGCACCTCGACCTTTCGGGGCTAATGCGGCGGAGGCAGGCCGACGCGATTATCGCCCACCTCGACGCCAGCACAGATCGGCTGCCGACGGTGATGATGGGCGACCTCAACGAATGGACGCGACATTCGGGGTGCCTCAAGGATTTCTCCAAACGCTTCACCATAGCCGCTACCGGGCCCAGTTTTCATGCGCGACGTCCGGTCGGCCGGCTCGATCGCATCATGGCATCCCCCGAGCTCAAAATAGCCGATTGCGGCGTGCATCACTCGCCGGCGTCGCGCACCGCGTCCGATCATTTGCCGATCTGGGCAAAGATCGAAGCAGCGTGAGGCGCGAGAAGGAACTCCGCATGGCGCTGGTCTGCTACGGCGGGATCAGCCTGGCGGTCTACATGCACGGCATCACCAAGGAAATCTGGCGGCTCGCGCGGGCCAGCCGGGCGTTCCACGGCGACGACCCGCCCGCGCTGCAATCGACCGAGCGCGTCTATCACGATTTGCTCGGCGAGATCGCGGAGGTAGCCGACCTCAAGCTGCGCGTGCTGCCCGACATCATCGCGGGCGCCAGCGCGGGCGGGATCAACGGCGTGTTCCTGGCGCAAGCGATCGCCACCGGGCAGAGCCTGGAGCCGCTGACCCAGATGTGGCTCGATTCCGCCGATATCGAGGCGCTGATCGACCCCACCCAGGCACCGCGCCATCTCTGGACCAAACGCTGGGCGTTGCCGATCGCGTGGATGGCGCAGAAACGCGGCGCGGCGCGGATCGACGAGCTGGTCGAGGCCGGCGCGCGGGCCGAAGTGCAGGCCAAGCTGTCGCACTTCGTCCGTTCGCGCTGGTTCGAGCCGCCGTTCGGGGGCGAGCTTTTCTCAAACCTGATCATCGACGCGCTGGAGGCGATGGCGGCGGGCGGTGGCGATGGGCGGCTGTTGCCGGAGGGCCAGCCGCTCGATCTGTTCGTGACGGTGACCGATTTCCGCGGCCATCCGGAAAGGCTCCAGCTCCACTCGCCCGCCGAAGTGATGGAAACCGAGCACCGGTTGATCATTCCGTTCTCAGATCATGGCGCTGGGACATTTGCCGATCATGCCGAATTGACCTTCGCGGCGCGAGCGACGTCGAGCTTTCCGGGTGCCTTCCCGCCCTTTTCGGTGGGCGAGCTCGACCGGGTGCTCGACAAGCGCAATCTCGCCTGGCCGACGCGCAGCGCCTTCCTCGAACGCGCGCTGCCGCGCCAGTTCGCGGTCAACGCGGTCGACAGCGCGGTGCTGATCGACGGATCGGTGCTGGTCAACGCGCCGTTCCGCCCCGCGATCGACGCGCTGCGTGAGCGCCCGGCCAAGCGCGAGGTCGACCGCCGCTTCATCTATATCGATCCGGCTCCCGGCCCGGCCTTTCAGTTCGGCGCGACCGCCGCGGCGATGCCCGGCTTTTTCCAGACGATCATCGGAGCAATCTCCGAAATCCCGCGTCAGCAACCGATCCGCGACAATCTCGAAGCGATCCGCGACCGCAGCGAGCGGATCGACAGCATGCGCGCGATCACGCGCGAGATCCGGCCCGAGGTCGAGGCGCAGATCGAATCACTGTTCGGCTACACGCTCTTCCTCGACTCGCCGACACCAGCGCGGCTCGCGGCATGGCGGACGAAGGCGCAGAACGCCGCGGCAGCGAAGTCTGGCGTTGGTTACGCTGCTTACGGTCATCTCAAGGTCGCAGGCGTCGTGGACCTGATCACCAACCTGCTCCACTCGGTCGGCGGCGAACCGGGGCCTGAACGCCTCCATCGGATCCGCCAGGCGGTCGAGACCGCGATCCGCGCGATGGATGGCGGCCTGACCTTCGCCGGCAAGGCGAGCCCATCGGCGATTCTGTTCCTGCGCTCGTTCGATCTGGGTTTTAGAATCCGGCGGTTGCGGCTGGTCGCGCGCCGCCTCGCCGAGCTCGAAGACGAACTGACCGAAGCGCAGCTCGCCACCGCGCGCGCGGCGATCTACGACGCGTTGGCCGGCTATCTCGAGGCGAAGCGCACCGACGCGCACGCTAAACTGCGCCGCGAGGTCCGCAGCCTGCGCACCGATGCCGAGCCCGTGCTCGAGGCGCTCGCCGGATCGCTCAACCTGCGCGGGCTGGACGACGAGACCGACATCAAGATGGCCGCGGCGTTCGACGGCATGGCGAAGGAGGTCAAGCGTCCGCTGCTACTCGCGTATCTCGGGTTTCCGTTCTTCGATGTCGCGACGTTGCCGCTGCTCCAGGGCGAAGGGCTCGACGAATTCGACCCGATCAAGGTCGACCGCATCTCGCCCGAGGATTCAGGCTCGATCCGTCAGGGCGGCGCCGAAGCTACGTTGAAGGGCATCCAATTCAGCACGTTCGGTGCGTTCTTCAGCCGCGCCTATCGGGAGAACGACTATCTGTGGGGCCGCCTACACGGCGCCGAACGGATGATCGACATCGTCGTCTCCGCGCTGCCGGCGCGCGCGCGGATGAAGCCGGGCCGTGTTGCGTCGATCAAGCGCCAGCTATTTCATGCGATCCTCGACGAGGAGGAACCGCGGCTGGGCACGGTGCCGGGGCTGATCGAGGCGCTCCGGAAGGAAGTGGGCTAATTCGTGCTCCTGCGAAGGCAGGAGCCCAGGGTTCCTAACGATACCG
>JBDSWC010000027.1:0-8882 GCA_039926845.1 Sphingomonas sp.
ATAGAGTTCGAGGACTTGATCCTTGGTGAACTTGCGTTCCATCGCCAGCGCCAGGATGCCCTCGCGGAACTTGCGCCCGAATTGCTTGGTCGATGACAGGAAGATGTTGCGCGCGAGCTGCTGGGTGATGGTCGACCCGCCCTGTTTCCAATGCCCTTCCTGGACCCTGACCTGGATCGACCGCGCGACGCCGACCGGGTCCACGCCCAGATGACTGCGGAACCGGCGATCCTCGACCGCGACCATCGCATCCTTCATCACTTGCGGAATCTGGTCGTAGGTCAGCCATTCGCCGTAACTCGGCCCCAGCGTGACGATCGGCGTCCCGTCGGCCGCGAGCACGCGGATCATCTGGCCGTTGGGCGAGGATTTGAGCTCGTCGAAGCTCGGCAACTGCCCGCGCGTCACATAGACGGCGATGACCAGCGCCAGCAACGCGAGGATGAACGCGACGCCGGTGATCTTCAGCGCCAGCATCAGCCAGCGACGCCATTTCGGCACGATACGAATGGACTTACTCGCCACGGGCGGGGGATATCGGACTAGAGTCGCGCCTACAAGCGGTGGTTAATCAGGTGCGCGGTTTGAAGTCGAGGCTCACCGAATTCATGCAATAGCGCAGGCCCGTCGGCGGGGGACCGTCGGGGAAGACGTGGCCGAGATGGCTGTCGCACCGCGCGCACCGGCTTTCGGTGCGCGTCATGCCGTGGCTGGTGTCGCTATGATCGGCGACGTGATCCGCGGCGATCGGCTGGGTGAAGCTCGGCCAGCCCGACCCCGAATCGTATTTGTCGCCGCTGTCGAACAGTTCGAGATCGCACGCGGCGCAATGGTAAATGCCGTCCGCCTTGTTGTCGTTGTAGATGCCGGCGAAGGCGCGTTCGGTGCCGGCCTCGCGCAGCACGTGATATTGCTCGGGGGTCAGGCGCTTGCGCCATTCGGACTCGGAGAGCGATAAATGTTCCATACGGCCCGATCTCGGAGCGCCGGGGTCAAGCGTCAAGCGGCATGTGCCGGATGCGGGTCAGATGCGCGGCGATTCCGGCTGTTTGTGGCGCGAGACGCACAGCCCAGGCGAGCGCGGAGGCCCACAGCGGGCGTTCGGCGGCGGCGCGGATCGCGCCCGCGACCGCGAACGGGCGCGCGAGGTCGCGGCTGAGTCGCTGCTGATAGCCGACCGCCGCTTCGGGGCCGCCCCGCAGATAGGCGGTGGCAGCGCGCAGTCCGCTCTCGATCGCGATCCCCATCCCTTCGCCCGCAAGGCTCGGGATGCACGCGCCCTGGTCGCCAAGCCGGAAGACGCCTGGCGCGGTATCGGCGGCGCGCCAGCCGTAGGGGACGTTGGCGACGGCATCGATCGTCGTCCCGGCTGCGCGATAGGCGAGACGATCGCCGAGCCGAGGCGACTCGCATCCCAGCACATCGAGCAAGGCGTCTGGCGACCCGGCCTCGCTCAGCCGCGACCGGTGCACCGCCATGCAGCAATTGACTGTCCCGTCCTCCTGCCGCGCGAGACCGGCATAGCCGCGGTCGAACAAATGCAGCTCGATCGTCCCGCCGACCATGCGGTCGAGCGTGTCGGACGGCCCGAGCCGGACGCGCAGGCCCAAGGCCGGGTCCTCGTCGCGCTCGACCGGCCGGGCCAGCCCGCGCAAATCGTGCTTGCCGGTCGCGAGGAACAGCGCGTCGGCGGCGATCTGGCTGTCATCAGCGAGGTGGACGGTGCGACCTTCCGCGCCGCGCACCGCGACGCCGCGCTCGACCGCCGCGCCGGCGGTGACGGCATGCTCCATCAGCAGCGTATCGAGCCGCCAGCGCGACACCGCGAGCGCGGGGCGCGGGAGCCATGCCTCGGCCTTATGCCTACCCGCGAACAGCCGAAATCGACGGATGTCATCGCGATTGAGCGCCCCGCGTCGGACGCCGATCCGCTCGAGCGTCTCCAGCGTCCGCCAGCTCAGGAAGCCGCCGCACAGCGCGTCACCGGTCTCGGCGCTGCGCTCGATCAGCAGATGCGGCGACCCGGCGCGCGCGAGCAGCAACGCCGCCGCCGCGCCCGCCGGCCCGCCGCCGACGATCAGCGCAGGCGTTCGACGCACAGCCGGAAGGGAAAAGCGCAATAGACGCGGGCATCGCTGACCCCGGCCTCGGCGAGGATCGGCGGCCATTCGACGGGCCGGTACGACCGCGCGATCGACAACGTGCCGTCGAGCCGCACGATCCGGTGCCACCCGAAGACTCGCGCCAGCACCGGAAATCCCCAATGCGCAAAGCCATGGCGGTGGAGATCGTTGACCAGCCACCCCATCGCGCTCTCGCGATCCATGAAGCGCAGGAAGGCGACGAGCTGATCGTGCGTCATGTGATGCGCGACCAGGCTGGAGACGACCATGTCCCACCCCTGCCCCGCCAAGTCGGCGTAATCCCCCGTGATCCAGCGGATCGCCATGCCGGACGGGGTATGCTCCTTTGCGGCCATCTCGCTCCGCGAGTTGAGATCGACCCCGACCAGCTCGGCCTCGACCCCATTCTTCGCCGCCCAGCGCGCGATCGTGCGCAGCATGTCGCCGTCGCCGAACCCGACATCGAGCAGCTTGAAGCGTTTCCGCTCGCCCAGCGCGCGCCGCACGAAACCCAAGGTCGGCCGCCGCGCCATCGTCACCAGATTGACCCTGGCGAGATCGCCGACCACCGCCGAATAGGTCGCTGCGTCGAGGTCGTCGGCGTCCATCAGCTCGTCGGCGATGGCGCGCGTCGCCAAGCTCACGCTGCGCTCCGGAACCCGAAGCCTTCCGCCGCCAAGCCCGGCCCGAACGCCAGCGCGACACCGTGCTCGACCGGCGGTGCGCCGAGCATCTTCGCCAGCGTGAACATCAACGTCACCGACGACATGTTGCCGTTGTCGTGCAGGACTTCGCGTGATGCCCAGAGCGCGCCCTGCGGCAGGGCATAGGCATGTTCGACCGCGTCGAGGATCGACCGCCCGCCGGCATGCACCGCCCAGCCGTCGATATCCTCGGGCTGGCGTCCGCCGAGCGCCGCGGCGGCGAAGGCGGGATCGGCGAGCCCCGCCGCGATCCGCCCCGGCACTTCGCCCGACAAATGCATTGCGAAGCCCTTGTCGGTGATGTCCCAACGGATCAGCCCGGCCGAATCGGGCAAGGTCGTCGCGAACGGCGCGTCGAGCGCGAAACCCGTCGGATCGCCCGTCACCAGCGCCGCCGCCGCGCCGTCGCCGAATTGGAGCATCGCGAGCAACGGCTCGATCTCGGCGGTGTCCTGCAAGTGCAGCGAACACAGCTCGACGCACACGACCAGCACGCGTGCGCCCGGTTCTGACCGCACGATGTGCCGTGCGCTGCGCAGGGCGGCGACCGCGGCGTAGCAGCCCATAAATCCGACCAGCAGCCGCTCGACGTTGGGCGCGAGACCGATGCGCGCGGCGACGATCTGGTCGATCCCGGGGGCGACGAACCCGGTGCAACTCGCCACCACCAGATGCGTGATGCCGCGAATATCGACTTGCTCGGCCAGCCGGTCGATCGCGGCGATGCTCAGCGCGGGCGCTTCCTCGGCATAGACCGCCATTCGCGCCGCCGTCCCCGGCATGAAGCCGCCTTCGTAGAACCCGCCCGGCTCGACCGGCGATCCGCCGCCCGGCGCCTCGGGCAGCACCGTCCAGCGATGCGCGATCCCAGACCGCGCGACCATCCGCCCGAATATCTTGGCGAGCCGCGGATCGGCGATCTTGGGCGTCGCCCAGTCGAGAAACGCATGATGCGCGTCATGCCCCGGCACCGCGGTGCCGATGGCGTTGAGATAGGCGGTCGATTGGGACACGGATGCCTTTCTGGCGAGGACTCGACGACCAACGCACCGCGCGGCGGTTTCGGTCCTACGCGGTTAGTGTGTGACCGACCCGACGTCGTTCAGCTCATTTCCAGTCGGGCGCCAGCAGAATCAGCATAAGGAAAAAGGCGCCCATCAGCGTCGCGGGTAACGCCAGGAGTGCCAGGATTATCGACGCCGCTGCCCGGCGCTGCGTCGCTGCGAGCCGATAGGCGATGAAAAGCACGGCACCAGGCGCGGCAATCATTACTAGCCAAAGCGCCATATTGTCCGCCGATACGGTGCCGTCGCTGACGCCCCACAGAAAGAAGAAGGCGATGATCGTCGCCGTGACGGCGACAATGCCGAACAGGATGCGATAAATCAGCATTCTCGAACTCTATCGACTTGTTTCGGTCACGCAACATCCGCCGCCCGTTGCCGCTGAAGCGCCGCGATCCTAAGGGGGGCACGATGACCGTCACGCGTTTCGCTCCCAGCCCGACCGGCAATCTGCATATCGGCAATATCCGCACCGCGATCCTCAGCTGGATGTGCGCGCGGCGCGCGGGCGGGCGGTTCGTGCTGCGGATCGACGACACCGATCGCGAGCGGAGCGAGGAGCGGTTCGTCGACTCGATCCGCGCCGATCTCGCTTGGCTCGGGCTGACCCCCGACGCGGCGGTGCGGCAGTCGGCGCGGACCGATCTCTACCAGCGGCGCTTCGAGGAATTGCGCGTCGCGGGGCGCGTCTATCCGGCGTACGAGACCGCGCAGGAACTCGACCTCAAGCGCAAGGTGCAATTGGGGCGCGGGTTGCCGCCGATATACGACCGCGCCGCGCTCAAACTGAGCGACGCCGAGTGCGCCAAGTTCGACGCCGATGGCGTCCGCCCGCATTGGCGGTTCAAGCTCGATCCCGGGGCGATCGAATGGGACGATCTGATCCGCGGGCACCAGCATTTCGACGCCGCGACGATGGGCGACCCGGTCATCCGCCGCGCCGACGGGTCGTGGCTCTACATGCTGCCGTCGGTGATCGACGACATCGACCTGGGCATCAGCCATGTCGTGCGCGGCGAGGATCACGTGTCGAACACCGCGCTCCAGATCCAGATGTTCGCGGCGCTCGGCGCGCCCGTGCCGGTGTTCGCGCACGCCGCCTTGCTGACGGGCGCGGAGGGCAAATTATCGAAGCGCCTCGGTTCGCTCGGCGCCGAGCATTTCCGCGCGGAAGGCATCGAACCGCAGGCGATCGTCTCGCTGCTCGCGCGGATCGGCACGAGCGACCCGGTCGAGCCGTTCGCCGACCCCGCGCCGCTGATCGCCGCGTTCGATTTCTCGCGTTTCGGCCGCGCGCCGGCGCGGTTCGACGAAGGCGAGCTGGCGCAGTTGAATGCGCGGATCGTCCACCACCTCGATTTTGACGCCGTCGCCGATCGCTTGCCCGCCGGGATCGACCACGCCGGGTGGGAAGCGATCCGACCTAACTTGTCGACGGTCGCCGATGCGGCGGATTGGTGGCAGGTGGTGGAGGGGCCCGTCGAGGCCATCGTCGATGCAGACGACCGCGATTTCCTGGCCGCAGCGCATCGCGTCGCTGGCGAGATCGACTGGTCGAGCGACCCGTGGCGCGCGCTGACCGCCGCGCTGAAGGAGGAAACCGGGCGCAAGGGCAAGCCGCTGTTCCTGCCGCTGCGCCGCGCGCTGACCGGTCGCGACCACGGTCCGGACATGGCCGCTCTCCTCCCGCTGATCGGCCGCGAGCGCGCGCTGGAGCGGCTGGCCGCTACCTAAACCTCCCCTCCCTGCAAGGGAGGGGCCGGGGGTGGGTCGATTGGCCGCGATACGGCGGCGACTATCCTGCCGCTTCGGTATCGCCAAGCCTCCACCCACTCCTAACCCCTTCCCTTCCAGAGAGGGGAACAGGTTACCTTATACCCATCTTGCGAAACCAAATGTAACGTTGTATCATCACACGACTCGGTGATGATAGCCGGGACGAGGAGAGAGAGGATACGGCGTATGTATGCGAACCAATTCGCTGCCGATCGCGGCTTCAAGCCGGGCAGCATGACGCTGGCATTGTGCTTTACCGTGTTGCCGATTGCGGGGCTGATCATCAGCACCCATGCGGGGGAGATCATCCGCGTGCTCGACCCGCCGATCAACGTCATCGATATCAAGCCGATCAAGGATCCGCCGCCCGATCCCAAGCCTAAACCGCAGACCGATCCGATCGATCGGAAGGTCTATGTCCCCCCGATCGACCCGCCGCCCGTCGCCGACCCGACGCGGATCGATACGACCAGGACCTTCACCGAGACGCCGCCCGCACCGGTCCAGCCGGGAAAGGGCACCGTGCTTGAACCGTCGGCCCCGCCACTCAAGCCGGTGATCGTCGGCGCGACCTATGACCAGCGCTACTTCAACGCACTCCAGCCGCCCTATCCGGCGTCGGAAATCCGCGCGGGAAAAACCGGCCGCGTCGAACTGCGCGTGCTGATCGGCACCGATGGGCGCGTGAAGCAAGTCGAGCGCATCTCCGCCGCCAGCGACGCCTTCTTCGCCGCGGCGGAGAAGCAGGCGCTGACCAAGTGGCGCTTCAAGCCCGCGACCAGCGACGGCACGCCGATCGAACAATGGAAGACGATGGCCCTGCGGTTCGAGTTGCAGGAATAGCATTGTTGCCCGCCCCGCGGCGGGAAGCGGTGCCGGCCCCTCGCCTATCTTCGGTGGCATGAGTGTTCTGCGTCGTTACAACCCCTTCCGCGCGCTGCTCGATCTGCGCCGCTTCCTCGCGTCGCGCGGACGGCACGAGATCATCTTCCTGTTCGCCGCCTTCTTCATCTGCGGGCTGATCGTCGTCGGCTTCGTGCTCGGGTCGCACGTCGAGAAGCTCTACAAGCCGCCCGAGATCATCTACGTCCAGTCGTGGCGCGCCGACCGCACCGATGCGGAGATCATCGCACAGCAGAAGATCGACATGGCCCAGAAGAAGATCGACGACGAGAAGCAGGCCAAATTCGAGGCCGAAAAGCGCGCGGCGTTCAAGCGTGCGAGCGACCAGCTTCGCAAGTGGGGCATTTGACCGCCGATCCGCGATGGATGCAGGCCGCGCTGACGCTTGCCGAGCGCGGCCGCGGGCGGACCGCGCCGAATCCCACTGTCGGTTGCGTGATCGTCAAGGACGGGCGGGTCGTCGGGCGGGGCTGGACGCAGCCGGGCGGGCGGCCGCATGCCGAAGCGATGGCGCTGGCCCAAGCGGGCGACGCAGGGCGCGGGGCGACGGTGTTCACGACGCTCGAACCGTGCGCGCATGTCAGCCCGCGCGGGCCGGCGTGTTGCGATTTGTTGGTCGAGGCGGGCGTCGCGGCAGTGGTTGCAGCTATCGGTGATCCGGATCCCCGGACTGACGGGCGCGGCCATGACCGGCTGCGCGCGGCGGGGATTACGGTCGAAACAGGCGTGCGTACCGACGATGCGCGACGATCGATGGCGGGGTTCCTGACGCGGCAAGCGCTCGGCCGCCCGCACGTCACGCTCAAGCTCGCCACCTCGCTCGACGGCTGTATCGCGCTCGCGAGCGGTGAGAGCAAATGGATCACGGGTGCGCCCGCGCGGGCGCATGCGCATCTTGAGCGCGCGCGGCATGAGGCTATTCTGGTCGGGCGCGGAACGTGGGAAGCGGATGCGCCGACATTGGACGTCCGCCTCGACGGATTGACGAATCGTAGTCCGCGCCGCTTCATCCTTTCACGCTTCCCCGGCGAAGGCCGGGGCCCAGCATCGGGCCGATCGCAACTGGGCCCCGGCCTTCGCCAGGGAAGTGATTGGCAGTGGCTGCCCGCTCCTCAATCGATCACCTCCCTCGAAAACGTTGACCACCTTCTCGTCGAAGGCGGCGCACAGACCGCCGCCGCCTTCCTCGCCGCCGACCTGGTCGACCGCCTGCTCTTCTACCGCGCGCCCATCCTGCTCGGCGGCGGCAAACCCGCGATCGGCGACATCGGCCTGACCGATCTCGCCGACGCGCATGGCCGCTGGCGGTTGCGCGACCGGCGGATGTTGGGCATCGACGTCCTCGAAGAATACGAAAGAACCCGCTGATGTTCACCGGCATCATCACCGATATCGGCACGATCGAGAGCGTCGAGCAGCGCGGCGACCTGCGCGTGCGGATCGCGACCGCCTACGACACCGCGAGCGTCGATCTCGGCGCGTCGATCTCTTGTTCGGGCGTGTGCCTGACCGTCATCGATAAAGGCCCGGGCTGGTTTACCGTCGACGTGTCGGGCGAAACCGTCTCGCGCAGCGCGCAGGGGCAGTGGAGCCAAGGCCGCAAGCTCAACCTCGAACGCGCGATGAAGCTCGGCGACGAGCTCGGCGGGCATATCGTCACCGGTCACGTGGACGGCGTCGCCGAAGTGGTCAGCGTCGCGCCCGCGGGCGATTCGCGCGTCATCGCGTTCCGCGTCGCGCGTGACCTCGCGCCGTTCGTCGCGGCCAAGGGGTCGGTGGCCGTCGATGGCGTGTCGCTGACGGTCAATACCGTGAGCGACGCGCCGGACGGCACGACCTTCACCGTCAATATCATCCCCCATACCCAGGCCGTGACGACGCTTGGCGCACTGGACGCGGGTCAGGCGGTCAATATCGAGATCGACGTCCTCGCCCGCTATCTCCAGCGGATGCAATTGCTCGCCAGCAAATAAGGCTGGTAATGTAGGATCGTTTGGGATCGTCGTGCGATGGCAAGCTGCAAACCTTCATTATCACACGGAAAGGCGATCAACCGGGAGCCATTCGAGGGAAATCGGCCTCACCAGTCTCAACTTCGTGTCAACTTAGGCTCATGAGTCGAACAACGATGTGAAATTGCGTTGGACTCATCACATCACAGTGTGATATCCGCCGACCTATGAGCACGATGCTGATCGATCGCGTCCGCGATCTCGTCGCCTCGGGCGGGATTTCCCGCTCCGGGCTTGCCCGCGCCGCCGGGCTCCACGCCAATTCGCTGCGCAGCCTCGACGAGCAGGAATGGAACCCGA
>JBDSWC010000028.1:0-11888 GCA_039926845.1 Sphingomonas sp.
CGCCGCGTCCGAGGCGGATTGCTCGCCTGTTACTCAACGGCCCCGGCCTACGCCGAGGCGACGGATAGTTCACCGCGCCTCGGGCAGCCAACTCAGGTCTAAACCCTCGTGGCGATCGACGTAGTTCGCCGCGCGCATGAGGCCGCGCTCGTTCTTGAAGGTCACTCGGCCGTTCTCGCGTTCGATCAGCCCGTCGTCTTCGAGCTGACGCAGCATGCGGTTGACGTGGACCGCGGTCAGCCCGGTGGCGTCGCCGATCTCCTCCTGGGTCAGCCCGAGCACGAAGCTGTCGGTGATCGACTTGTCCATGATCCGCAGGCGATTGCGCATCTCGATCAGCACCGCGGCGACCCGCGCCTTGGCCGAGGTGCGGCCGAGCGCGGCAAGCCGGTCGGTCAGCGAGGCGCGCTCGATCTGGCCGTAGACCATCATCAGCGCGGCGAGTCGGGGATGCGCGGCCAGGATTTCGCTCAATAGTGACCGTTCGAAGCCGCAGACGGTACAGTCGCTCAGCGCGGCGATCGTCTCCGGCGCTTCGCGATAGATCAGCCCCGACAGCCCCAGCATGTCGCCGGGAAACAGGAAGCGCAGGATCTGGCGGCTGCCGTCGTCGAGCAGCATCGACGACATCATTACGCCCTTGCGCAGGATGAACAGTTCGCCGACGCGATCGTTCTCGCGCTGAATCGTGGCGCCACGCCGCACATGGCGCTCGCGCTCCTCGAGCCGCGCCAGCGCATCGTGTTCTGCCGGGGTGATCGAAACGAGATCGCCCAAACGCTCGGCGAAACAACTCCCTGACACGATACGCTTTCCCCCGAAACTGACCGCCACAAAGCAGGGCGCGGGCCGGCGCGCATTAAAGTCGATCAATGGTCGTTGCGAACCCGTTGCAACACGCCACTGCTTGCGCGAGCGCGCGGGGGCGATAGAAGCTGCTCCATGGACCGTATCCTCATCCGCGGCGGCAATCGCCTGACCGGCAAATTGCCGATTTCCGGCGCGAAGAATTCGGCGCTCACGCTGATGCCGTGCGCGCTCTTGACCGAGGAGCCGGTGACGCTGCGCAATCTGCCGCGGCTCGCGGACGTCGATAGCTTCGGGCACCTCCTCAACCAACTCGGCGCGTCGACCGAGATCGAGGGCGCACGCCCGACCGATTTCGGGCGCGTGATGACGATGCGCGCAGGAAGGCTGACCTCGACCGAGGCGCCCTACGACATCGTGCGCAAGATGCGCGCGTCGATCCTGGTGCTCGGGCCGCTGGTCGCGCGCGCCGGCGAGGCGACGGTGTCGCTGCCCGGCGGTTGCTCGATCGGCAACCGACCGATCGATCTGCACTTGAAGGCGCTCGAAGCGATGGGCGCGGAGATCGAGATTGCGGCCGGCTATGTCCGCGCCAAGGCGCCGGGCGGGCGCTTGCCCGGCGGACGCGTGACCTTCCCGATCGTGTCGGTCGGCGCGACCGAGAATGCGGTGATGGCGGCGGTGCTGGCCAAGGGCGGCACGGTGATCGAAAACGCCGCGCGCGAGCCCGAAATCGTCGATCTGTGCAATCTACTGCTCGCAATGGGCGCGCAGATGTCGGGCGTCGGCACCGAAACGCTGGAGATCGAGGGCGTCGACCGGCTGCACGGCGCGACCTATCGCGTGATGCCCGATCGGATCGAGGCGGGGAGCTATGCCTGCGCGGCGGCGATCACCGGCGGGTCGGTCGAACTGGTTGGCGTCAAGGCTGACGACATGCGCGCGACGATCGCCGCGTTGATCGACGCCGGGGTGACGGTCGAGGAAAAGGGCAGTTCGCTCCACGTCTCGTCCGACGGCAGGCTCAAGCCGCTGACCTTATCGACCGCGCCGTTCCCCGGTTTCGCCACCGACATGCAGGCGCAGTTCATGGCGATGCAGTGCATGGCCGCCGGCGCGAGCGTGTTCACCGAGACGATCTTCGAGAACCGCTACATGCACGTGCCCGAACTCGCGCGAATGGGCGCGGATATCCAGGTGCGCGGGCGAACCGCCGTGGTGCGCGGGGTCGACCATATGGTCGGGGCGCCGGTGATGGCGACCGATCTTCGCGCATCGATGAGCCTGATCATCGCCGGGTTGATCGCCGACGGCGAGACTCAGGTCAGCCGCGTCTATCACCTCGACCGCGGGTATGAGCGGCTCGAAGAGAAGCTCCAGGCGGTCGGCGCGGATATCGAGCGGGTCGGCGACGGTTGAGCTCGATGCGGGGGCTCGGCACCACGTTAAGCGACCGCCAGGCGCTCTGGGCGTTCGCGCTCGGCTGCGTCGCGGTGACGGCGGGCGTCGTCATGCATTTGCCCATGTTCCTGATGGGGCGGACGATGCACTACCGCCTCGCCGGCATGGCGATGGGCTGGGACATGGTGCTCGGCATGGGCCTGATCATCGCCGGGGTGGGGGTCGCGGCCTACGGCCTGCTCCCGCGCAACGTCGCCGCGCAGCGTGCCTTGGCCGGGACGATCGAGATTTCCGCGCCGGAGGATGCGGCGCTGGGGGCGGCGCATTGGCGGCTGATGATGGTGCTGGTGATTGCGCTGATCATCGACGTGATGAAGCCAGCGTCGCTCGGTTTCACCATTCCGGGGATGGTCGGTGAGTATGCGGTGCCCAAGGCGACCGCGTCGCTGGTGCCGTTCGCCGCGCTGATCGGCACCGTCACGGGGTCGGTGTTGTGGGGCGTGATCGCCGACATCTACGGGCGCAAGGCGTCGATCCTGCTGTCGGCAGTGATGTTCGTCGGCACCTCGATCTGCGGCGCGATGCCCAGCCTCGCGTGGAACATCGGCATGTGTTTCATGATGGGCGCCGCGGCCGGGGGTATGCTGCCGGTGACGTACGCGCTGCTCGCCGAGATGATGCCCAACAAGCATCGCGGGTGGAGCCTGGTGCTGGTGGGCGGACTCGGCGCGGTCGGCGGCTATTTCGCGGCGAGCGGGCTGTCGGCGTTGCTACAGCCGATTTTCGGGTGGCGTATCCTCTGGCTGCTCAATCTGCCGACGGGGCTCATCCTCGTGCTGCTCGGCGGGCTCATTCCCGAATCCGCCAAGTTCCTGATCGCGCGCGGTCGCGATACAGAGGCGCGCGACGTGATGGCGCGGTTCGGCGCGACCGCGACTCGGCGCACCGCGCCGCCGCCGCTTCCGCCAGGCACGGTGAGCCATGCGCTGACCGGCGCCAAATTGGTCGGCAAGCTTGTCGCCTTGTCGGTCGCGGCGATCGCGTGGGGGCTGATCAATTTCGGGCTATTGCTGTGGCTCCCCGCCGATCTGGTCGCGAAGGGCTATTCGATGGCGGTATCGAGCAAGCTGCTCGCAGAATCCGCATTGATCGCGTTCCCGACGGTGTTCGTCGCGGCATTCCTGTACAGCCGGTGGAGCACCAAATGGTCGCTCGTCACGTTCATCGGCGTGACGTTGTTGGGGTTGGCGGGCGTGTTGCGGCTCGAATTCGCGGGAAGCGGCAGCCCGGTACTGCCGGTCGCGCTGCTGATCGTCGGGTCGAACGGAATCATCGCGATCCTGCTCCCCTATGCCGCCGAAAGCTTCCCGCTGCGCGTGCGCGGGCGCGCGACCGGCTGGGTCGCCGCCTGCACCAAGGCCGGCGGGGTCGCCGCGCAAGCGCTCAGCATCACCGCCTTGGTTCCGGCGATGGGGATCGTCGCGGCGCTGATCCTGGTCCCGACCGCGCTCGCGCTGGCGCTATGTGCATGGTTCGGGCGCGAGACGCGGGGGCGCGACTTGCGGCTGCTCGACGAAGGGGTGGCCGGCTGACTCTCGGTATCAGCCGGCCAAGCGGTCAGTTGCGTGCGATCTTCAGCCCCATCCCCGCCCAAGCCACAGCGGTGTGGCATTCGGTCTTGTGCAGCGCGATGCCGAGCCGGTCGGCTTCGTCGGCCGTTACCGGGCGTAGGCAGTAATGGCCGCGATCGGCGAGATAGGTGACGCGATAGCCCTTCGCCGGATTTGCTACAGCGGGTCCTCCCGCCACCACCATTATCATGATCGCGACCACTGCGATCAGACTCAGATACCCCAAAGTTTTCATCTCAACTGTCCTCCTCGTTGCCCGGCTGCTCGCCGGTCGAGAAAGGTCATGCAGTTAGTGTGCCAATCGAATAACACACCCGGGTTGCCGTTGAGATCGGCGACTCTCGCAATTGCCGGGCGGGAAAATACACCGACAATTGGTGTTTCCGCCTAAATCGCGTCGAGCGCCGCGTCGAAATCGGCGATCAGGTCGTCGGCATCCTCGACCCCGATCGAGATGCGGACGAGGTTGTCGGTGATGCCCAGCGCTTGCTTACGGTCATCGGGGACCGACAGGTGTGTCATCGCGGCGGGCGCCGACGCCAGCGTCTCGGTGCCGCCCAGGCTGACCGCCAGCTTGGCGATCTTGAGCGTGTCGAGGAACGCGAACGCCTCCTTTTCGCCGCCCTTCAGATAGAGCGAGAAGGTGCTGCCCGCGCCGGTGCAATGGCGGCGATAGATGTCGGCCTGGCGCGCATCGCCTTGTTGTTCGAGAAAGCCCAGATAGCCGACCTTCTCGACCTTGGGATGGTTGTTGAGGAAGTCGCACACCTTGACCGCATTCTCGCCCGCGCGGCTCATCCGCAGTTCGAGCGTCTCGAGGCTGCGCAACAGCATCCACGCGGTGTGCGGGTCGCAGATCGTGCCGATCGTGTTGCGCATCATGCGGATCGTGTTGATGTGCGCCTTCGACCCCAGCACGCCGCCCGCGACGAGGTCGCTGTGCCCGCCGGCATATTTGGTCAGGCTGTAGACGACCAGGTCGGCGCCTTGCTTGAGTGGCTGCGCCCAGACCGGGCCGAGGAAGGTGTTGTCGATCGCGATCGGCGGCTTGTCGGCACGCTCGGCGAAGATCGCATCGCGGCTGGCCGCGACCGCCTCGACATCGACCAAAGCATTTGTCGGGTTGGCCGGGCTTTCCAGATAGATGAGCGACACGTTGCCGCTGGCCGCGCCCTTGCGCATCGCGTCGTCGATCTCGTCGCGCGTCGCACCCGCCGGGAAATCGACCCAATTGACCCCGAACTTGCCGAGGATGCGCGCGATCAGCGTCTCGGTCGCGGCATACAGCGGCCCCGAATGGACGATCGTGTCGCCTGGCTTGACCATGGCCAGGAACAAGGTGGCGATCGCCGACATGCCCGACGAGAACGCCAGCGCGTCCTCCGCATTTTCCCAGATACCGAGGCGATCCTCGAGGATTTCCTGGTTGGGGCCGTTGAAGCGCGAATAGACCAGGCCGTCGGACCCGCCCGGGCGCTTGCCGGTCACGCCTTCGAAATGGCGCTTGCCGGCCGCGGCATGGGGGAAAACGAAGGTCGAGGTCAGGAAGATCGGCGGCTTGAGCGATCCTTCGGACAGCATCGGATCGTAGCCATGCCCCATCATCAGCGTCGACGGCTTGAGCTTACGCCCGCCGATCGAATCGACATGCGCCTTGGGCGCTTTCGCGTCGAGGCCGGACAGATCGGCTTCGGTTTCGGTCGGCTTGGGCATCGTAATCTCCTTGGGCACGCCTGAACGCACAGAAGCAAAAAGGTTGCAAGTGAAACGATCGCCGCGCGCAATGGGTGCGATGGTTAACGCGATTTTCACCGCGATAACGCAAGCCGGAACAAATGGCCGACCCTCGTCCCTCGCTCGCCGCCGTGCTGATCGTCCGCGATGAAGCGCGCTGCATCGCGCGCTGTCTCGACAGCGTGCGGCCGTGGGTCGACCGGATCGTGGTGCTCGATACAGGCTCGCGCGACGAGACGATCGCGATGGCGCGGGGGTGTGGCGCCGAAGTGTCCGAGATGATGTGGCCCGACAGTTTCGCGGTCGCTCGCAACGCTGCCTTGGCGCTGGCGGACGCCGACTGGAATTTGGTGATCGACGCCGACGAGTGGATCGATCAGGGGGGCAAGCTTTTGCGCGCGTTTTGCGCGGGGACGCCGCGACTTGGCCGCTTGTGGCAAATCAGCCAAGCGACCGGCGAAACCGTGACGCGCAATCGCGTCACCCGGCTGCTGCCACGCGGCGTTCGTTATACCGGGCGCGTTCACGAACAGGTCGAGTCCGATCTGCCGCGTGAAAATATCGACATTGCGTTGGGCCATGATGGTTATGTCGGCGCGCAGCTTGCGCGAAAGCAGTGCCGCAATCATCCGTTGCTGCTGGCCGAACTCGGCGACGCACCCGACGATCCATACCTTCACTACCAATTGGGCAAGGACGCGCAAATGCGTGGGAACGAGCGCGCGGCGAGCGAGCATTTCGCGACGGCGGTGATGCTCAGCCCGGAAGGCGCGAACTGGCGGCACGAAATGGTCGTGTGCCACCTTCACGCCTTGGCCAAGAGCGGGCAGCTCGACGAGGCGATCGACTTTGCGGAGGATCAGCGCAGCGCGTGGGCGCACTCGCCCGACTTTCATTTCATGCTCGGCGACGTGCTGCTCGATTGCGCGATGGCCGATCCAGCGAACGCGGTGGGGCATTGGTTGCCGCATGCCTGCGCATCGTGGGAACGGTGCCTGACGATTGGCGAGCGGCCCGACCTCGAGGGCAGCGTGCCCGGGCGCGGTAGCCACCTCGCGCAACACAATCTCGACCTCGTCCGCGCGCAACTCGCGGCGCTGGCGGCCTAGTCCGGTAATCCGATGATCGAGATCTGCCGACCGTAGGCCGGCTCGCCGCGATGCGTGGCGCGGCGGAAGCTGTAGAAGCGATCCTCCTGACTATAGGTGTCCAGCCCCATCGCCTCGACCGTGCGGATGCCGGCGGCGGCGAGGCGGTGCGCGACATAAGCCTCGAGATCGAACTGCGCATGGCCTTCGCGCGCGGGGGCGAAGAAACGTTCGTTGGCCGGGTCGTCGGCTTCGAAGCGCCGCTGGAACGCGGCGTCGACTTCATAGCTGGCGCGCGCGATGCACGGGCCGATCGCGGCGCGGATACGATCGCGCCTGGCGCCCAGCGCTTCCATCGCCAGCAGGGTCGCGTCGGTCACCCCGCCGATCGCGCCTTTCCACCCGGCATGCGCCGCGCCGACCACGCCAGCTTCCAAGTCGGCGAGCAGCACCGGCGCGCAATCGGCGGTCAGGATGCCCAGTGCGATCCCCGGCCGGTCGGTCACCACCGCGTCGGCGTGCGGGCGCAGGCTCTCATCCCACGGTCCGGTCACCGAAACACAATCGGCTGAATGGATTTGATAGGGGTTGAGCAGGATCGCACCCGGCAACACCGCGTCGCGTGCCAGCCGGCGGTTTTCTGCGATGATAGCGGGATCGTCATCCGATCCGCTGCCGACATTAAGCCCGGCATACAGACCGGTCGATACGCCGCCGCGCCGGCCGAGAAAGCCGTGCGCCACGTCGCCGAGCGCGCGGGCGCGGTTGACTTCGACGGTCATAGTGCGAGCCTCATCAACCGGTCGTCGTCGGGCTGGTCGCCGACCATGAAGGTATATTGGCCGATCTCGACGAAACCATAGCGCTCGTAGAACCGCCGCGCGCGGTGGTTGTCGATATAGACCGACAGGATCACCTCGCTCGCGCCGCGCCCCCGCGCGGTGGCGAGCGCCCAGTCCATCAGCACCGGCGAGACGCCTTCGCCTTGCCACGGACCGAGGATGTAGAGCTGGTGGAGCTCGATGGCGGTCGCGGGCCAGTAGCCGGGGAAGGCGACGGGGCCGATCTTGCAGAACCCGACGATTGCGCCGTCATGTGCTGCGAGGCGGACGGCATAGGCCGGGTCGCTCAGGTGCGAGGGCAGCCCGGCTGCGCCGAATGCTTGGTCGAGAAACGCGGCGAGGTCTTCCTGACGATAGAGATTGCCGAACGTCTCGGTGAAACACCGCCGCGCGACTTGCCCGAGTTCGGTGCCGTCGGCGGGGAGGGCGTCGCGATAGGTGATCATGCGAACCCCGCCGGTTCGGGCCAGTCGGGTGCCGTCCACGCCATCGCCTTGAACAGCGCACCCATCTCCCCGGCATCGCACAGCCGTGCGCGGTCGGCGGCGAGTGCGTCGGCGCGGTCGGGCGACGCTTGCGCGAGCGCCGCGGCGCGGGGTTCGATCCCCAGCGCAGTGAGGAATGCGCCTTGGCAGACCGGTCCGGCGACGCGGACGCCCTCGACCATTGCCGCTGCGCCCAAGGTCGCGAAATCGACGTGCGTGGTGAGGTCGCGGTTGCCGGGTTCCTCGAACGGATTGGCGAATTGGTGCCCGCTCACCGCCTGAAGCGTGTCGCCGATCGCCGGGCCTTCGTAGCCGTAGTCGATCACCAGCGCGGCGCCATTTTGGCGAGCGAGCCGCTGCGCCAGCGCGCGAGCGATGCCGACGCCGGCGGGACAAGTCTCGATCACCGACCCGGGATCGGCGTCGCGCAGATGCTCCGGAATCACCGTATCTGGCACATGCTTCCCCGTGATCGGCAGGAACAGCGTGTCCTGGCACGCCACCATCCGCTCACGCCAGCCGTCACCGGCGCGGACCAGCTGGCGGATCGGCAGCGCGTCGAAGAATTCGTTGGCGACGACGATCAGCGGGCGGTCGTCGGGCAGCGTCGCGACGTCGTCGTGCCACCTTGCCTCGGGCACCGCCGCTTGCTGGCGTTGGCGCAGCGTCGGGCTGGTCTCGACGAAATGAACCGGCGGCGTCAGTCCGACGGTGGACATCGCACGCAAAGCGTCGGCAGTCAGCGTCGCACGGCCAGGGCCTAGCTCTACCCACGCCACCGCGGGCTGTCCGGCGCGCTGCCACAGATCGGCCGCCCACAATCCGATCAACTCGCCGAACATCTGGCTGATCTCAGGCGCGGTGGTGAAGTCGCCGGCCGACCCCAAAGGATCGCGGCTGCCGTAATATTCGGCGTTCGCCGCGGCGATATATTGCGACAGCGGGATCGGCCCCGCCATCGTGATCGCGCGCGCCAGCCGGTCGGGCAAATCTCCCCTCCCGCTTGCGGGAGGGGCAGGGGGAGGGTCTGTCAGCCGCATCGGCTTGGGCACATGCCCTCCCCTAACCCCTCCCGCAAGCGGGAGGGGAATTTAGGCGACGGCGTTGTCCCCGGCGATCGGGGTGACGCGCTCGCGGCGGCCCTTGGCGGTCCAGATCAGATAGGCGCCGCCCAGGATCATCGGCACGCACAGCAATTGCCCCATGTGCAAGCCAGCGGTCTCGAATACCTTGCCGACGAACTGGCTGTCTGGTTCGCGGAAGAACTCCACGACGTAACGGAACAGGCCGTAGAAAAGGATGAACAGCCCGACGAGCTTGCCCGGCTGATACCGCGCCTTGGTCCGCCAGAACGCGAACCACAGGATCGCGAACAGGACGATCCCTTCGAGACCCGCCTCGTAAAGCTGGCTAGGGTGGCGCGCGACGTCGTTGGGCGTGCCGTGAAAGATGATCGCCCAGGGCAAATTGGGATCCGCCGGCTTGCCCCACAATTCGCCATTCACGAAATTGGCGAGCCGGCCGAAGAACAGCCCGAACGGCGCGCAGCACGCGACGTAATCGTGGATCCGCAGCCAGTCGAGCTTGTGCCGCCGCGCGAACAGGATGATCCCGATCGTGGTGCCGATCACCCCGCCGTGGAACGACATCCCGCCGTCCCACAATTTGACGATGTTGAGCGGCGTCGCGAACATGCTCGGCGCGTAGAACAGGACATAGCCCAGCCGCCCGCCCAGGATGATCCCGAGCGTCGCATAGAATACCAGGTCCTCGGCATGGCGGCTCGCCATCGGCGCACCCGGCGCCTTGAGCAGGCGCATCAGGTAGAACCAGCCGACGACGATGCCGGCGATATAGGCGATCGAATACCATTTGATGTCGAACAAATCGCGTCCGAACAAATAGATATTCAGCAGCACCTTGGAGAGGTGCAGGTCGTTGAAATCGATGGCGGTGAGGGCGTGCAGGATCAAGGCTTTTCCCCAGGGTTTCGCGCCTCCATAAGAGGGTAAGGCGACAAGACCAAGGGGAGAGAGCAATGCCGAGCGTGCTCGACGGGCGGATGGATGCGGGGATCGGCAAGCTGACCGGCGCCGAGGGGCCGATGGCGCTGACCGAGGTGACCGTCGGCGGGCGGACCTATCCTGCGATCGCCGCCGCGCCGCCCAGTTTGGCGCATTATTTCGCGCATTATTGCGTCGAGCATAAGGACGCGACCTTTCTGGTGGCGGGCGACGAACGGCTGACGTTCGGTGGCGTGCATGGCGAGGCGCTGAAGGTGGCGAACATGCTGGTCGCGGGCGGGCTGGCGCGCGGCGACCGTGTCGGCATCGCCATGCGTAATTCGCCGTCGTGGATCGCGCTCTACATGGGCACGCTGATCGCGGGCGGGGTGGCGGTATTGCTCAACGGCTGGTGGCAGTCGGAGGAATTTTCCGCCGCCCTGACCGAGGTCGAATGCTCGATCGTGTTCGCCGATCCGCCGCGCGGCAAGCGGTTGGCCGAAGTCGAGGGGCTGACCGCGCGAGTGGTGGTGGTCGACGACCTCCAGCCATTAGCGCAAGCGCTCACGCCGATCGCGTCGGATGTCGCAGCCGATTTGCCCGAGCTTGGCCCCGACGATCTCGCGACGATCCTGTTCACCTCGGGCTCGACCGGCCAATCGAAGGGCGCGCTCAGCGATCATCGCGCGGTGCTCCAGGCGATTCTCAATTATTTGGCGCAGGCGCTGGTGATGCTTGGCCTCGCGACCGAGGACGGCAAACCGCCCGAAGGGCAGCCGTCGACCTTGCTCAACGTGCCATTGTTCCACGTCACCGCCGAGGTGCCGGTGATGCTCCAGTCGTTCGCGATGGGCCGCAAGCTGGTGCTGATGCCCAAATGGGACGCGACCGAAGCGATGCGGCTGATCGACGCCGAGAAAGTCAGCTACTTCGTCGGCGTGCCGCTGATGAGCTTCGAGATTCTCACGCACCCCGACCGCGCCAACTACGACCTCTCGAGCGTCACCGACTTCGCCGCCGGCGGTGCGCCGCGTCCGGTCGATCATGTGCGGCGGATCAACGAGGAGATGGGCGGCGGCGCGCCGTTGATCGGCTACGGCTTGACCGAGACCAATGGGGTCGGCTGCGGCAACTGGCGCGACAATTACCTCGCCAAGCCCAATTCGACGGGCCGCGCGTCGCTGCCGCTGGTCGATCTCGCGATCCTCGACGATGCCGGGAACAAGGTTGCGCAGGGCGAGCGCGGCGAGATCGCAATCCGGTCGGTCTGCAACTTCCGCGAATATTGGCACCGGCCCGACGCGACCGCGGCGGCGTTCAGCAAGGACGGCTACTTCCTGACGGGCGATATTGGGTATCTCGACGAGGACGGCTATCTGTTCATCGTCGACCGCAAGAAGGATATCATCATTCGCGGCGGCGAGAATATCAGCTGTCAGGAAGTCGAAGCGGCGATCTACGAGCATCCATTGGTTGCGGAAGCCGCGGTGTTCGGGCTGGCCGACGAGCGCTTCGGCGAAGTCCCGGGCGCGGTGGTGCATTTCCATCCCGGCGACGACGCCAGCGAAGGCGAGTTGCAGGATTTCCTCCGCCACCACATCGCGGCGTTCAAGGTGCCGGCGCGGATATGGGTCGCGCGCGATCCGCTGCCGCGGCTGGGGACCGAGAAGATCGACAAGGTGGGCTTGCGCGCCAAGTATCGGGCGATGAGCTGATCGCGTCATAAACCGTCATGCCGGACTCGTTCCGGCATCCAACGTGCCACTGGCAACATCGACTCGAGGATAGTTGGACCCCGGAACGAGTCCGGGGTGACGATGGCGGAGAGGCGCGGTAGGGATTGCCAAATGGCCGATCCCGACCAGTCTTCCGGCAAACCGATGGTGACCCGCCGCAA
>JBDSWC010000029.1:0-30438 GCA_039926845.1 Sphingomonas sp.
TCAAGGCGCGGGTGCGGCCGGTGCTGGCCTTGCTCGCGCTGCTGTTCACGCTGGCAATGGTGGTGGGGTCGGGCACCGAGGCGGCGTTGCTCAGCCTCGCGCTGATGGCGGTCGCGCTGCCGCTCTACGCCATGACGCGCCGGGCCGTCGCCTCAGCCGAACAGCCGGCCTAGCAGCGAGCGGTCGCGCAGAATTTCGTGCGCGGCATTGTGCCCCGGCGCGCCGGTGACGCCGCCGCCGGGGTGCGTGCCCGATCCGCACATGTAGAGCCCCTTGATCGGACTGCGGTAATCCCCGTGGCCGAGCATCGGGCGTGCGGCCCAGAGCTGGTCGAGGCTCATATGACCGTGGAAGATATCGCCACCGATCAGCCCGAACTTGCGCTCAAGGTCGAGCGGCGAGTGGATCTGGCGCGCGATCACCGCCGCTTTGAAGTTGGGCGCGTGGCGGTTGACCGTTTCGACGATCAGGTCGGCGACCGCCTCGCGGTGTGCGTCCCAATCGATCGCGGGGTCGAACTGCTGGCAGAACAGTCTGGCGACGTGCTGCCCCGGCGGCGCCAGGCTGTCGTCGACCGAGCTCGGGATCTTCATCTCGACGATCGGTTGTTTCGACCAGCCGTTCGCCCTCGCGTCGGTATAGGCGCGGTCCATGTAATCGAGCGTCGGCGCGATGATGATCCCCGCGGTGTGGTGCTCGGCTTTTTCCTTGCCCGGTAGCACGGTGAAATCGGGGAGCTCGCTCAGCGCGACGTTCATGCGGAAGGTGCCCGACCCGGTTTTGTAGCGGTCGATGCGATGCGCGAAGTCGGCGGGCAAATCGGCGCGGTCGACCAATTGGCGAAACACCAGCGCGGGGCCGGCATTGGCGATGACGGTGGTCGCCGCGATTTCCTCGCCGCTTTCCAGCTTCACGCCGACCGCTTTGCCCCCGTCGACCAGCACCTTGGCAACCGGCGCCTCAAGGCTGATTTCGACCCCCAACTCGGCGCAGGCCTCAGCCATATAGTGCGTGATCGCGCCCATCCCGCCGACGCTGTGCCCCCACATGCCCTTCTTGCCATTCACCTCGCCGAACACATGGTGAAGCAGGACATAGGCGCTGCCCGGCGTGTCGGGGCTGGCGTAGTTACCGACCACCGCGTCGAACCCGAACGCGGCCTGGACGAACTCGTTTTCGTACCAGCCTTCGAGGAAATCGCGCGCCGACTTGACGAACAGGTCCATCACGTCGCGCTGCGCTTCGAGGTTCATCCCCGCGAGCCGCTTGCCCTGCGACGCCGCAGCGAGCAGCGCGCGGATGCCCCCACCCGCATTGGGCGGGGTCTTGAGCGCCATGTCGCGCAGCACTTCCGCCACGCGCTCCAACGCTTCCTCATATTTCGGGAAGGTCTCGGCATCCTTGACGGAGAAGCGCGCGAACTCGGCCTGCGTGCGCGCCATGCCGCCGCCGAGCTTGAGATAGCCCTCCTCGTGCGGGAAGAAATTGCTGATCGTGCGCTCGACGATCCGCCAGCCGCGCTCGTGGAGCCGCATGTCGGCGATCACCTTTGGGCGCAGCAGGCTGACGGTGTAGCTTGCGGTGGAATTGCGGAAACCGGGCGCGAATTCCTCGGTCACCGCCGCGCCGCCGATGATGTCGCGGCGTTCGAGGATGCGGACCTTGAGTCCCGCGCGGGCAAGGTAGAACGCGCAGACCAGCCCGTTATGCCCGCCACCGATGATCAGCGCGTCGGATTTCTTCGTCATTCCCACCTACCTTCGTCATCCCCGCGAAAGCGGGGACCCATCTCCTGCGCTCCCCCAGCCACAACCGGCGTGTCTGCGGCACGTCCGGGCGATGGGTCCCCGCTTTCGCGGGGATGACGCTATAGTTTTCTCGGTCGCCTGCTCCAGCCCGCCGCCGGTGCGCGATGCTCCCGCGCCTCCGGGATCAAACCGCGGATCTTTCTCGCAAAACTGCGCAGACATACCTCGCTCGCGCCGATCGGCCCGGCGGTATAGCTCCGCGACGCCATGCCTTGCTGGACGCGCTCGATCAGCCAAGTGTCCTCGGCGTTGACCACGCGGTTGATCCGCCAATTGGCGTAGCGCACCAACTTCATCTCGCGGCAGTCATCGGGGAGCGCGAATGCCATCTCGCGCAACACGCAACTGGTCGGACCGGTCGGCAGCCACTGCATGAAGTCGATCTGATCGGCGTAGAGGTCGAACGCCATGTTGGGCCACAGCTTGTAGTAGCGCCATTGACGCTGGTTCGCCTCGGGCAGGTGGGCCACGCGCGGCAGATGCGTCTGGTAGAACCGTTCCCAGACATTGTCAGACGGCCGGTCGACGATCTGCCCCGACATCTTGTCTACCCAAGGCTGCGCCTCGATCGCGTAGCTTTTGCCGAACAGCCGCGTCAGCCCGTCATGCGCGACCGGGATGTGGAGATTGTCCGAATAATTGTCGCCGACATTCTTCCAATTGACCGCGCGCGGCCGCTCGCGGACCGGTGAGATGCAGCGCATGTCCTCAAACCGATAGGGTGCGATTTCGTGATCGTAGGGGCCCATCATCGCGGCGACCGACGGGCCGTCACCCTCCAAACGAACGAACACGAATCCGCGCCAAATCTCGACATCGACCGGCGCCAGACCGTTCTCCTCCAGCCGCAACGCCGGATAATCGCTCTTCATCGGCACACCGGTCAGCCGCCCGTCGGTCGCGTAGGTCCAGGCGTGATACGGACAGACCAGCTTCTTCGCACACCCGCCCGGCCCCTCGACCAGCCGCATCGCGCGGTGGCGGCACACGTTGGCAAAGGCACGTACTTGGCCGTCTTCGCCGCGGACGACGATCACGCTCTCACCCAGATAATCGATCGTGTGGAAGTCGCCGGGATCGGCGACCTGGCTCTCATGACACAAGATCTGCCAAGACGGGCGGATCACGCGGTCCATCTCGACCCCGAAATATTCGGTGTCGGTGTAGAGCCAGCCGGGCAAGCTCCAGTCGGCGTCGGGATCGGTGTCCTCGATATCAGCGAAACGGTGCGCCATGCGTCGGGCCTAGCAGAGTGATTGGCGGAAGCGTAGGCTGGACGCAACGAGGAGAGGGGACGAATGCAGATTCTCGACCGTGCGGCTGTTCGTTCGACGCTCAAGCCCAGCAATCATCCCTATCTCAACGGTGCGTGGACCCCGCTTGACGAGGAAGTCACCGCGGTCGAGCTCGACGTGATCGAGGGCGCGATCCCCGCGGATCTCGACGGCGTGTATCTGCGCAATACCGAGAATCAGATTCATCAGCCGCTCGGCCGCTATCACCCGTTCGACGGCGACGGGATGATCCATCAGATCGACTTCCGGGGAGGCAAGGCGTCCTACCGCAACCGCTTCGTCCGCACGCGCTGCTTCCAGGCCGAGCAGGAGCATGAAGGTTCGTTATGGGGCGGACTCGCCGACCGCGCGGGAACGTCGCTGCGTCCCGGCTTCGGCGCGCACGGATCGCTCAAGGATTCGTCGAGTACCGATATCATCGTCCATGCAGGCAAGGCGATTTCGACTTTCTACCAGTGCGGTGAGGGCTATGTGCTCGATCCCGAGACGCTGGAGACGCTGGGCGTCGCGCCATGGGTGCCGCTTGAGGGTATTTCGGCGCACCCCAAGGTCGACGAACGCACCGGCGAACTCATGTTCTTCAATTATTCGAAGCACGCGCCGTACATGCATTACGGCGTGGTCGATCGCGCCGGGCGGCTGGTCCATTACGTGCCGGTGCCGCTGCCGGGGCCGCGGTTGCCCCACGACATGACGTTCAGCGAGAATTGGTCGATCCTCAACGACTTGCCGGTGTTCTGGGACGCCGAATTGCTCAAGCGCGATATCCACGCCGCGCGGCTGCACGAAGGTGTGGCCGCGCGCTTCGCGCTGATCCCCCGCCACGGCAGTGCCGAGGAGATCCGCTGGTTCGAGGGTGCACCCACCTATGTGCTCCATTTCCTCAACGCTTATGAGGACGGCGGCGAGGTCGTAATGGACGGCTATTTCCAGGAAAACCCGACCCCCGCGCCGCTCGAAAACGCCGACGGCTACGGTCATCTGATGGCTTATGTCGACGAGCACAGCTTCCAGTCGAAACTCCACCGCTGGCGCTTCAACCTTGCCGACGGCACGACGCGCGAGGAACGGCTCAACGATCGCGTGCTCGAATTCGGGATGATCAATCAGCGCGTCGCGGGCCGCAAACACCGCTACGTCTATTCGACCACGTCGAAGCCCGGCTGGTTCCTGTTCAACGGGTTCGTCAAGCACGACCTCGACACCGGCGAGTCTTGGGAGCTGCCGCTTGCCGAGGGCCGTTACGCCAGCGAAGCGCCGTTCGCCCCGCGCACGAACGCAGCGGACGAGGACGACGGCTATCTCGTCAGCTTCATCACCGACGAAAACCGCGGCACGTCGGAATGCATCATCGTCGATTGCAAGCGGTTCGCCGACGGTCCGGTCTGCCGCATCGCGCTCCCGCACAAGATCTGCAGCGGCACCCACGCGCATTGGGCTGAACGGTCGGCGCTGGGCTAGGCTTTCGGGAACCACGGGACGAAGCCCGAGGTTCGGCGGACATAATCCTCGTAGCCCGGTTTCTTGCGCTTCATCCGGCCCTCGACCGTAGGCACGCCCGACCATTTCATCAGCGTGTAGGTCAGCAGGATCGGCCCCGGCAGCGCCCATAGCCCGGTGCCGCTCTCCGCACCGATCAGGTACAGCCCCCACCACGTGCAAGCGTCGCCGAAATAGTTCGGATGCCGGGTGTAGCGCCACAGCCCGCGGTCCATTACTTGGCCGGCATTGGCGGGATCGCGGCGGAAGCGGACGAGCTGCCAGTCGCCGATGCTTTCGAACAGGATGCCGATCACCGCCATTCCCGCGCCGATCATCCCCAGCGCGCCGACCGGCGGCGCGGCATCGACCTGGCCGAGCTGGACCGGCAGGCAGACGATGAACAGCAACGGCGCCTGGATCAAATAGACCAGCCGCATCGACGCTTGCGCAAAGCCCCAGCCCTTATGCTCCTGCGCCTTGGCGAACATCGTCTGGTAGCGGCGGTCGGGGCCGTGGTCGCGCCAACGCCACAGGAGGTAGCCGCCCAGCCGCACGCCCCAGATCGTGCACAACGCCATCATCAGCAGCTTGCGTCCGGGGTCGCCTGCGGTCTGGGCAAAGCTCGACCAGCCGAGCAGCACCATGCCGAGCGCCCAGACGCTGTCGATCGGGGTGACGTCGCGCGTCTTGAGCGTGATCAGCCACAGCAGGACGAACAGCGCCACCAGCAACGCGAAGTTGGTGGCGAGCAGGGTCGCGATCGTCATGCCGCCTCCCTTTCGACGATGAAACTGACGGTGGTCGTCGCCGACCCGCCGATGTTGAGCGTCTGGACCCGGCGCGCGCCGTCGACCTGATAATCGCCGGCGCTGTCCGTTACTTGTTTGTGCGCGTCGAGCAGCATCCGCACCCCCGTCGCGCCAACCGGATGGCCGAGCCCGATCAGACCGCCCGACGGGTTGATCGGCAGGCGCCCGCCGATTTGGATGCTGCCGTCCTCGATCGCCTGCCACGATTGCCCCGGCGCGGTCAGCCCGAGATGGTCGATCGCCATATATTCGGTCGTGGTGAAGCAGTCGTGCGTCTCGACCGCGTCGATTTCCGCGATGTCACTGATACCGGCGCGGGTGCGGGCGTCGAGGATCGCGCGGCGGACTTGCGGGAAAACGTAGTCCTGACCCGCGCTCGCCGCGACCTTTGCTGTATAGCTTATCGGTGCGGATCGATGCCCCCAGCCGGCGATGCGCGGCAGGCTGTCGAGCGCAATCCCGCGCTTGGCGGCATAGTCGGCGGCGCGCTTGGGCGAGGCGAGGAACACCACCGCAGCGCCGTCGGTGACCTGGCCGCAATCCATCTTGCGGATGCGGCCTTCGATCACGGGGTTCGCCGCATCGTCTTCGGTGAAGTTTGCCGCGCCGAATACGTGGCCGCGCGTCTGGGCGTTGGGGTTGCGCTTGGCATTGGCGAAGTTGATCTCCGCTATCCGCGCCAGGTGCTCGTATTTGAGGCCATGGCGCCGCTCATATTCGTCGCCGAGGTCGGAGAAAGCGCGCGGCCACACGAATTCGGCGTCCGCATATTCGTGCCCGGCCCACGCGGCCGCGCCGAGATGCTGCGCGGCAACGCGGCCGGGGACGTTGCGCATCTGCTCGATCCCGACGACGCAGGCGAGGTCGTAGCGCCCGGCCTCGATCTCCGCGCTGGCGGCGAGCGTGGCGACGCTCCCCGATGCGCAAGCCGCCTCGTGCCGCGCGGTCGGCAGCCCGTCGAACACCGGATCGACCAAGCCGAAGAACCCGCCCAGCAAACCTTGCCCGGCGAACAATTCCGCGGTGAAATTGCCGACATGCCCGGTCTCGATCTCGCCGGCATCAAGCGCGGTTGCCGCGAGGCCGTGCTGGACGGTGTCGGCGAACGCCTCGGCGAGGTCGATGCCGTCGCGGCTCCAATTGGCGGCGAAATCGCTCTGCCAGCCGCCCAATATATAGACCATTGCTTCTCCCCCTAGCGGGAGTGTCGCGCGTCGTGCGCGGCTTGGCAATCGCGGCGACGCGGCGCAATCGCTAGCTCAGCGCGGGCACCGCCTTTCCCCGGGAGACGATGATGACGGACGTGATGTTCGTGATGGCGACCGAACAGGAATACGGGCCGCATCTGCGCCGCCGGATCATACCGGTGATGGTCGGGGTCGGGCCGATAGAGTCGGCGATCGGCACCGCGTTGGCGTTGCAGGCGCGCGCCGATGCGGGCGATCTGCCCAGTCTGGTCGTCTCGCTCGGCTCGGCCGGATCGCACCGTTGCGAAATCGGATCGACCTGGCAGATATCGAGCGTGTCGTGGCGCGACATGGACGCGTCGCGCATCGGTTTTGAAAAGGGCGTCACGCCGTTCTGCGATCACCCCGCCGAGATTTTGTTACCTACCCCGCTCCTGGGCGTGCCGACCGCGACGCTGTCGACCGGGGGCGAGGTGATGGGCGGCGACGGCTATCACGGCGTTTCGGCGGACTTGGTCGACATGGAGACCTTTGCGATCGTTCGCGCGTGCCAGCGCTTCGGCGTGCCCGTGATCGGGCTGCGCGGCGTGTCCGACGGGCCCGGCACGCTCGAGGGGATCGACGACTGGACCGGGATGCTCGGCGTGCTCGACGAGCGGCTGGCCACGATGATCGACCTGATCCCCGCGGCGCTCAGCGCAAACCGAGGTTCGCGGGCGTCAATGTCGCGGTTCGACCGCTGCCCGACGTGACGATCGCCTTGGGCGCCGCGCCGCGCTCGACCCACGCCTCGATCGCGCGGCGGATGTCGTGCGCGGGATCGTCGGTGAGCGCGGGCGCGTCGAGCGATTGACCGAACGCGCTTGCTGTCGTGCCGCCCTGGCAATGCGCCATGCCCGGCACCATGAACAGGCGGTAGAACGCGGCGGTGGCGCCGAGCCGGCGTGCATCGGCGACGGCAAAAGCCGGCGGCAGCACAGCGTCCGCGCCGCCGAAATAGGACAGCACCTTGCCGCCCCGCGCGGCGAAGGCACGAAGGCCGGCAATATGAAACAGCGCGACCCGGTCGCCGCGCGCGGTCGGCGCGTCGCCGATCACCCAGCGCGGGTTGTCGGCGAGCAAGTAGCGGAACCCCTGCGTCGCGAAGGTAAGTTGCGAATGCGCGTTGGTATCCGGGTTGACGATCCAGCGCCCCCATTCTGCGGGATCGGCGTCGCGCAGCGGATAGCCAGCCGCCTCGATCGCGGCGAGCGACGCCTCCTGCGGCGTGGTGAGGCAGGCAAGCTTGCGGCCCTTCCGGCATGCCCGGCGTAGCGCCGGGATCGTGCAGCCGCCCGGCGCTTGGCAAGCATCACGCGCGACCGTCACGAGTCCGGCAATCCGATCGGGCGCGATCAACGCGGGCGCGCGGCGCAACCGGCTCTGGATCCTGGCGAAACCGGCCAGCCGCGTCGGCCAGTCGGCGGCGGGGGCACCGGCGATGACCCCATCCCAATCGGCGGGCCAGCGCGACGCCGCGACCAGCGCTTGGCGGCCGCCGAACGAACAGCCCATGAAATAGCGGCGCTCGGCCGCCTTGCCGTAATACGCGCGGGTCAGCGCGGCGGCAGCATCGGCGGTGACTTTGATCGAGCGATAGGCATAATCCTCGATCAGATCGGGCCGTCCTATCGCCCAGCGCGCGTCGAAGCCGTCGCCCTTGTGCCCGGTATCGGTCGCGGCGGCGACGTCGCCTCGCGCTGCCACGGCGCTCAGTGTCGCGCGGTCGATGCGGCCGGCGAATCCGCCATTGCCCATCTGGTAATAGCGTCCGCTCCAGCGACTCGGCGCCGGCAACCACACCTCGATGCCAATCGCGGCGTTGGGCCGCGGCCGGGCTACCGCTTCGATCCGGCAGGCGTCGCCGGCCGACACCGCGGCGGTGATCTCGAGGCCCGGGATCGCCGCACCAAGCAGCTCGGCGCACCGGTCCCGCGGCGCAGCGCCGAGCAACGCCAAGGCGAGCAGGATTGCAGCGAGCCTAGGCAGCTTTGTCTTCCCACGCGAAGCGGAAGGCTGCGCTGGACGGGTCGATTCCGGCAAGCATCATCCCTTGCCCGCGCGAGCCGTGGCCCTCCTTGAGCGGCTGGTCGGCGGGGTCGCGCAACTGGACCAGCAGCGTCGTGCGCGGCTCGTCCGATACGTTGAGCCCGGAACCGTGCGCGAGGAGGTAGGAGAAGAAGATCGCGTCGCCCGCCTTGGCCGGGATCGGCGTCGCACCGTCGAGCGGGAAGCGGTCTTCGGGCAAATGGTGATCGCTGCCGACCGAGGGGAGGGGGCCGAGCTTGTGACTGCCCGGATAGACGCGGAGGCACCCCTTTTCGTCGGGCGCGTCGTCGAAATGGAGGATCACCGCGATCATCGAATGGTCGCGATGCGGGAAATAGGGGAAGTCCTGGTGCATCGGGAAGGGCGAGCCCTTTTCGGGGGGCTTGATGAACATCTTGGTGTGGTGGAGCTGGACGTTGGGGCCGATGATTGAGCGTGCGATGCCGGTCAGCCTTTTGTCGAGCAGCAATCGGGTGAACGCCGCCGAGCGGAACTGGACGTCGTGGCAGTGGGTGATGCTGGTCCCCGCGCCCTTCATGCTGTCCCACGTCGCGTCGTTCGATCCCTGGCGGTCGCCGATGGCGTGGACCTCGGCGCGGAACGCCGCGGCTTCGTCGGAGGAGAGCAAGCCGGGGACGTGGACATAGCCCTGCTCGTGGTATCCAGTGAGTTGGTCGGGCGTCAGGCGGGTCGGCATCGGTCGGTCCTTCACATCAAGGCTGGATGTATACGAAGGTGCCGCGCAGAGTGACATGGCGCTGCGGCGGAATTATGGTATAAATCCGCACATGGAAAATTTCGGTTGGCCGATTGGCGTCATCCCGCGGATCGCGGTCGCAGGGCGGTTTCGGCTCGGTGATCGCGGGCATGAGACGCGGTATCGCGGCGCCATGCACGCGCTCCATCTGCACGACTATGCCGGACGGATGCGGCTGGCGGACGCCGAGCGCGCGATCGCGGCGGGCGACGTGACGATCAGCCCGGCCGGTCGGACCTCGTCTTACGATCTCGACGCGGCGGGCCAGCATTGGTGTATCCACTTCACCGCGGACGACGCGGACGCGCGGGTCATGTTGCCGCTCCATGTCGGCGGGCAAGCGTCGGTACGCGAGCGGATGGCGCATATCGCCGCGCTCCACCGCCGCGCCGGCGACGATCCTGTCGCGGCGGTACAGGCGGGGCTCGCGCTTCAGACGCTGCTCCTCGATCTCGTCGCGCCGGCTGCGGCGGCGCCAAACGCTGCCGAGCGAGCGGCGGCGGTGATCGACGCTCGTTTCGCCGAGCCGCTCGACGTTGCCGCGATCGCCGCGGCGATCGATCGGTCGCCCGCGCACCTCGCCCGCGCCTTTCGTACCCGCTACGCCACGACGATTCCGCACCGGCTGATCGCGCGGCGGGTCGAGCATGCGCGCTATTTGCTGGAGTCGACCGACTTGCCGATCTGGCGCATCGCCGAGCGCGTCGGCATTCCGGATCCGCAGCATTTCAATAAGACGGTGCGTCGGTTGACCGGGGCAAGTCCCAGCGCGATCCGAGCGACGAGTGCGGCGAAAATCGTCGACCCCGACCGCTAGGACCAGGCCAGCCCGATCGCTGCGGTCCAGGAGAAATCGTCGCCGCCCGAGCCGCTGCCATCGACCGGTGAGAATGCCTCGTAGAGACCGGTGGTGCGGATCAGGTCGAGCGTATCGCGACGCACGCGTTCGCCGCGCGCCGTTTCACCGGCTTCGATCAGGCCGGTGCCGACCATCCAGTTGAGCACCGCCCAGACCGGGCCGCGCCAATAGCGGACCATCTGAAAGCCGGGATCGTCGGGATCCAGGCTGGGCATGAGGTAGCGCACGCGATCGGCAATACGGTCGAAATGGGCGAGCATCGCCGCGTCCTTCGCCGAATCGGCGAGGCCGGCATAAAAGCTGAGGAAGGATGCGCTCGTGACGAACCCGGAATGCTGACCCGTCAGCACGTCGCGCGAACACCACGTCCGCTTGTCGTCATCCCACAGCCAGCCGATCCCCGCGTCCGCGCGCGCGATCCAGCCGGCGATCTCGCCGCCGTCGTGCCCGAGCATCCCGGCCAGTGCCAGCAAGTCGCGATTGGCGCGGAGCAGGATCATCGACATGCCGATATCGGCGACCTTGAACGGGCTGGTAGCGGCGATCTTGGTATGGTCCCAACCCGTAGCGCGGCCATGCTGGACCAGCGCAAGGTAGCGGTCATATTCGAGCTTGGTCGGGCGCATCTTGGCGTCGAGATGCCCGGTGTCGCGGCGGACATAGTCGCCGACGCCGGACACATCGATCGGCTCGCCCGGCACGTCCCATTCGGGGGAATTGTCGCGGCCGGTCTCCCACGGATGTATCGCGACAACTACGCCACGCCCTTCCGGGTCGCGCACGTCGGCGAACCAGCGGTGCCATTTGAGCAAGCGGTCGAACAGATCCTCTATGCGGGGCCGAAACGCATCTGCTTCGCCGCTCGCCACGGCGCTGTCCCACAGCCGTCGCACGACGGTCGCGGCGACCGGCGGCTGGGTGATGCCCGAGGTCGGCGGCGTCGTTCCGGTCGACCACACCGTCGGGCCGGGGAAATAGCCCGCGTCATCCTGCCAGAAGATGATGTGCGGCACGAACCCGTCGGCCCATTGCACGCTGAACAGCCGCTCGACCTCGGTCCAGGCGCGGTCGCGGTCGAACGTGTCGAAGCCCAGCGCGACGAACGCCGAATCCCAGTTCCACTGGAATGGATAGACCCGCCCGTTGGGGACGGTGTAGCCGCCGCGATCGTTGTTGCGCAGGATCGTGCGCGCGGCGTCGACGAACTGGTCGGTCATGGCCCTGCTCTACAAAAAATCGGGAGCGGGCCGGAGCCCGCTCCCCAGGGGAGGAATATCAGAACTTGAAGGTCGCGCGCGCGCTGATCCGGCGCGGCAGCACGGGGCGGCCCACGAAATAGGCGCCGCCGACGGTCTGGTTGACGTCCTGGCGCGGCGATCCTTCGGTCGTCGCGTCGGTGTCGAACAGATTGAACACGTTGATCCCGACGCGGACGCTGTTGCTGCTGCCCAGCCTGACCTTCACCCCGGCGTCGAGGTTGACGACGTTCCACCCGTCGAGCCTGATCGCGTTGTTGGCGGCGGTGAAATTGTCGCCGGTATAGTTGGTGAAGATCGACGCATCGAACATCCCGTCGTCGTAATACAGCCCGGCGTTGTAGAGGATGTCGGGCTGGCGCTCGAGGTCCTTGCCGACGTTGGTGCTGGTCGTGCCGTTTGCGAAGAACACGGTGTATTTGGCGTTGGTCAGCGTGAGGTTGCCGCTGAACTTCAGATTCTGCAGCAGCTTGAGGTCGAGCGTCGCCTCGACGCCCCACGATCGCGTGCCGACCAGATTGACCTGTTCGGTGAAGCCGCCCGAGCCGTTGTTGATGAAGTTGATCTGACGCCGATTCTCGAGCTTGGTGTAGAACGCCGCGGCGGTCATGTTGATCGGGCCGGTGTCGATCTTGATGCCGCCTTCGACCTGCTTGATGACTTCGGGCGTGTAGGACGCCGGCTGGAACAAGGCATTGAAGCCGACCGCGCGGATTTCGGGGAAGAAATAACCGCGTGAGCCGTTGAGGTAGAGGCTGACGTCGTCGGTGATCTTGTACAGCGCGCCCGCCGCGATCGCCCAGGCGCTCGTCTTGGGCTTGGCGGTCGAGAAGGCGTCGTTACCCCAAATCACGTTGCGCAGCGCCGCTGACAGGTTCGCGGTCGTCGCGTCAGTGATCGTCGTCGACGTGCGCTCGCGCTTGATGTCGGCGTTGAGCCACTCGTAGCGGCCGCCGATATCGAACTTGAATCGGCTGCCGATGTTCATCTGGTCGGCGAGGTAGATCGCGGTGCGCTGCACCTCGTGGCGGTTGTTGACGTAACCGGCCCCCGCATCGAGCAGGCCGTTGCGCGAGATGATCGTCGTCACCCCGGACACGGGGTTGGTGACGGTCAGGTTGACCAGCCGCGGCTCGTTGTTGAGCTCGGCGAGGTAGGTCGTCGTCACGTTGATGTCGCGCGCGAACGCGTCGGCGTAGAACGCGCCCAGCGTGAAATTGTGCCCCACTGACCCTGTCTGGGCTTTATACGTCAGATTGAGTTCGGCCGTCATGTCGTGATTGGGCCGGTCGCGGTCGGTGAAGCGGTTGGCGAACAGCAGAGTGTTGGCCGGCACCGCGCCCCCGCCGACGAAGGTATAGGTGGCGTTGGCGGCGGTAATACCGTTCAGTTCCGGATAGTTCCCGGTGCGCCGTGCGGTGTTGGTGACGAACGCGCCCAGCGTTTCCGGCACGTTGACGATGCCGTCACCGTCCGACCACAGCCCGAACTTGTGCTTGTACTGCGAGTATTTGGCGCGGCCGTTGATCGCAAAGCCGCTGTCGCCGAAGTCCTTGTCGAACGCCAGCATGACCTGGCCGCCCTTGGCGGTGACGCCGTCGGTGATGCCGGTCGTGAACGGCCCGTCGGGGGTGTTGAAGCCCATACCGGCGACGCGGTTGTTCATCACCTGATAGACCAGCTTGCCGTCGTTGCCGGCGATGCGGTTGCGCGTCGTGCCGTCGAGCGGGATCGGCAGGTAGAATTGCGCTTGGTCGTCGATCCACTGGCCGTAGAGCGTGACCGACCCCGAATTGTCGGGGAACTCGTATTTCAGATTGCCGCGGATTTGATAGCCCTTGGTGTCGAGCCCGGTGCGGATCGGCCCGTCGTCGCGGCGATACCAGCCCGACAGCGCAAAATAGAGCCCGCCGCCGAGCGGTCCGCTGACCGCGAGATCGCCTTTGTAGCGGCCGCGTTCGGCCCATTCGAGCTGCGCGGTGCCTTCGAGCTTATCGCCGCCGGTTTTGGTGATGTAGTTGATCAGGCCGGCAACCGAGCCCGGCCCGAACAGGTTGGACACGCCGCCGCGGACGAATTCGAGCCGTTCGAGACCGAGATCGTTGCGGAAATAGACGTCGTACGCCGACGAGTTGAGACCGAACGTCGACAGCACCGGCACGCCGTCATATTCGAGCGGCGTGAATTGATATTGCCCGCCCGACGGCAGACCGCGAACGAACACGTTGGCCGCGACTTCGCCGCCGCCGCCGTCGGCCTTGATCGTCGGGATCGTGTTGAGCACGTCGGCCTGGTTGGTCAGGCTGGTCCGCGCCAGCGCGTTGGAATCGAGCGTGCTGACCGCGAGCGGCGTGTCCAGCGCGCGGCGGGCGACGCTGGTGCCGGTGACGATGATGTCGGGACCGGCTTCGTCGGCCGCGGGATCGGCGGCTTGCGGCGCCGGCGCCGGGTCGGCGGGTGCGGTCTGGGCGTGCGCCAGTGCCGGGCACAGCGCCATGGCGGCGGCCGCGGTCAACAACGTCGTGCGAAGCGTGCGCGTGGTCAGGCTCATTTTCGTCCCCTCCTTATGCGGGCGGCGCTTTACGGCCGCTCTCGTCCTTAATTTGTAATAGAGTGAGGGATGGTCCGGGTCGGGCGGAAGCCGATAATGCAGCAACGATCTGTTGCATGCTGCGCAACACTCGTTACGCTCGCGCTCCATGCTCGATCTCGGCGACTTGATGGTCTTCACCAAGGTAGTGGAAACCGAAAGCCTGACCAAGGCAGGTCAGTTGCTCGGTATGCCCAAATCGACGATCAGCCGGCGAGTGTCGCGGCTCGAGGAAAATCTCGGCGTGCAGTTGCTCCACCGATCGACCCGCGCGGTGACGGTGACGCAGGACGGTGCATTGTTCTTCGACTATTGCCTGCGCTCGATCGGCGTGCTGCGCGACGGCGAGCGCGCGCTGCAGAATCAGCAACGCACGCCACAGGGCGTGGTACGGATCGCGATCCCGTATGTGCTCGGGCAAAGTCTGATCGGCCCGCTGCTCGCCGGCTTCCTGCAGGAATATCCCGACGTCCGGCTGGTCAGCGTGTTGAGCGACGACGCGGTCGGGTTGCTCCGCTCGGGCTTCGACGTCGCGCTGGCGGTCGGGCCGTTCGCGGATTCGGGGTTGATCGCGGCGAAGCTGGGCACGACGGGGTGCGGCGCGTTCGGCGCGCCGGGTTATTTCGAGCGCAAGGGCAGCCCGCAAAGCCATATCGACCTGCCGCGCTTCGACTTGCTCGCGGCGGGGACGATCGATCGCCGCCACCGCTGGATGCTGCACAACGCGACGACCGAAGTGACGGTCGAATTCGCGCCGCGATTGTTGTGCAACGACCTCATCCTGCTGCGTGACGCCGCGCTCGCCGAGCTCGGCATTGCCAACCTGCCCGCCTTCCTGTGCAAGCGCGACTTGGCCGAGGGGCGGCTGGTCGATGTGCTGCCCGGCTGGCAGACCGCCGACATGAGCTTCTTCGCCTTGTTCGCCGATCCCAAGGGCGTGCCGGTGCGCGTACGGACGCTGATCGACTATTTGGTCGACAACCTCCGCTCCAAATTGTCGTGGGACCTCAACTAGGCATGGTTGCAGCAATCGGAACATAGCGTTCCACGATTGGCGGCTTGGCGCGCGCCGCTGCGCGGGCCAGCGTTGCGACACGGATGCGAAGCCAATTCGCACCGAACAACGGAGGGGCATCATCAGCACCGCACCAGTCTTGCCGGCGGCAAGCGAGCGTGACGCAGCCGCGCGCCGCGCGTTGCGTCAGCTGTTCGACGCAGCGGTGCGCGCGGTGTCGCCCGAAATCGCGATGCCGCCCAAGGTCTCACTGTCGCCGCACGGCCGCACGGTGGTGATCGCGGTGGGCAAGGGCGCCGCCGAGATGATGCGCGTGGCACGAGTCCGGTCGACCGGCGCGATCGAGGGGTTGGTCGTCACCCGCCACGGCCATTTGCCGCGCGATACCAAGGGGCTCGGCGATGTCGAGATCATCGAGGCGGGGCATCCTTATCCCGACGACAACAGCATGCGCGCGGCGCATCGAGCGCTCGCGCTGGCGCGGACGCTCAAGACGGGGGACCGGCTACTCGTCTTGTTGTCGGGCGGTGGGTCGGCGCTGCTCGCGGCGCCGGTCGACGGGCTGACGCTGGCCGACAAGCAGGAGGTGACGCGCGCGCTGTTGCAATCGGGCGCGACGATCGAGGAGATCAACCGCGTCCGCAAGCATTTGTCCGCGATCAAGGGCGGACGGCTGGCGGTCGCGGCGGGGCATGCCGCGGTCACTACCTGGATCATTTCCGACATCCCCGGCGACGACCCGTCGTTCGTGTCGTCGGGGCCGACCGTCGCCGATCTCAGCAGCCTGTCGATGGCGCGCGAGATTCTCGATCGCTACGGGATCGCGGCGTCGCCCGCGGTCGCCGCGGCGCTCGATGATCCCGCCAACGAGACGCCCGATCCAGACACGCTCGGACTGGCCGGTGCCGACACCGTCGTGATCGCCCGCGCGCGCGACGCGCTGGCGGCGGCGGCTGGAACGGCACGCGAGCTCGGCTATCAAGTCACCGACCTCGGCGACCAGTTGCAGGCGCAGGCGCGGCATCTGGGCGCGAGCCATGCCGCGCTGTCGCGACGACTGGCGCGCGACGGCCAGCCGCGCGCGGTGATTTCCGGCGGCGAAACCACCGTCACCGTGGTCAACAAGACCGGGCGCGGCGGGCGCAACCTCGAATATCTTCTCGGGCTCGCGATCGCGCTCGACGGTGAGGCGGGTATCTACGCGCTGGCGTGCGATACCGACGGGATCGACGGGACCGAGGACGCCGCGGGCGCGATCGTCACGCCGGATACGCTGGCGCGGGCAAAGAACCATGGGTTGGACCCGGCAGCGCATCTGGCGCAGAACAACGCCTATCTGTTCTTTCAAGCGCTGGGGGATCTCGTCGTGACCGGACCGACGCTGACCAACGTCAACGATTTCCGCGCGATCCTGATCGTGCCGGGGGCGTGATGGCGAGCGTCCGAGCCCAGCCGTCTTCGCGCTACCCGTGGGTGCTGATCGGATTGCTGTGGGTAGTCGCGTTCCTCAACGCCGCCGACCGCAATATCCTGATCGCGGTGCTGCCCAGCCTCAAGATACAGTTCGGCCTCAACGACCATCAGCTCGCGCTTCTCGGTTCCGTGTTCTTCTGGATCTACGCGGTCGGCGCCTTCATTGCGGGGCGCATCGGCGACAGCGTGCGGCGCAGCCGGCTGATCATCGGCGGGCTGATCTTCTGGAGCCTGGCGACGGGCGCGTCGTCGCTCGCGAGCGGGTTCGCGCTGTTGCTTGCGATGCGCGGGCTGACCGCGATCGGGGAGTCGGCCTATTACCCGACCGCGACCGCGCTGATCGGCGACTGGCACCGCCCGGCGATGCGCAGCCGTGCGCTGTCGCTCCACCAGACGGCGGTGTTCGCCGGTGCAGGGCTCGGCGCGGTGGCGACGGGTTACATCGCTGACCTGCTGAGCTGGCACGCGCCGTTCCTGATCTTCGGCGCGCTCGGCCTGGTTCATGCCGTCGTGCTGCTCGCGATGCTCAAGGACGCGCCGATCGTCCGCACCGCCGCCGAAGCTGACAAGCCCGCCGAGCCGATCGGCATCGTGCTCGGCATCCCGCCGGCGATCATGCTGTGCGTCGTCTTCGCGCTGGCGACGGGCGCGTCGACCGGGCTGACCTTCTGGGCGCCTTATTACGTCAACAAGACGCTCGGGCTGACGCTCGCCAATTCGGCCTGGGTCGGGTCGGCGACGATCAACATCGCCGGGTTCCTGTCGGTGCCGCTCGGCGGCCTGCTCGCCGACACGCTGGCCAAGCGGACATCAATCGGGCGTTTTTATACGCTGGCGATCGGGCTGGGGATGGCGGGACTGCTGCTGCTCCCGTTGCTCCTCGCCAAGAGCGCGGGCGAGATCGGGCTGGTGCTGGTGATGACCAGCGTCGCCAAGGGACTGTTCGACGGTTGTATCTACGCCGCGATGCAGGACGTCGTGCCGCCGCACGCGCGCGCGACGGCGGTGGGGATGATGACGATGATCGGCTTTTTCGGCGCCGGCATCACCCCGCTGATGGTCGCATGGATCGGCGACGCGGCGGGGATGCAGGCGGGGATCGTGGCGATGGCGGGGCTCTATGCCGTCGCGGTCGTCATCCTGCTCGCCACTCGCTCGGCGCAGCGGCGCGCGGTGGCGGCCAACGCCATCCCGGCATGAGGTCGCTGGTTCTCAACGCGCCGCGCGAGCTCGGCTTCGAGGACGCGCCCGACGCGCCGCTCGGCTCGGACGAGGTCCGTATCGCCACGCTCTTTTCGGGGATCAGCGCGGGCACCGAACTGACTCAGTATCGCGGCACCAGCCCGTTCCTGCACCGCCGCTTCGACGAGGCGCGGCGGCTGTTCGTCGACAGCGACGTGCCGAGCTCCCCTTATCCGGTGCGGACGCTCGGATACGAAGAGGTCGGCGAGATCGTCGAGACCGGCAGCGCGGTAGAGGGGCTGCTCGTTGGCCAACGTATCTACGGCACCTGGAACCACCGCACGCACTACGTCGCGACCGCCGATTATGCGCGCGACCGGCTGATGCCCGACGGCGCCGACCCGCGCATCGGCATCTTCTCGCACATCGGCGCGGTCGCGCTGAACGGCGTGCACGACGCACGAATCCGAATCGGCGACACTGTGGCGGTGTTCGGGCTCGGCGTGCCCGGCCAGATCGTCGCGCAGGCCGCTAGGGCGAGCGGGGCGCGGGTGATCGGTGTCGATCTCGATCCCGGCCGCCGCGCGGTTGCCGAGAGGCTCGGGGCGCACCGGACGATCGACGCGGTCGGCGCGGCCGAAGCGATCAAGGCGATGACCGGCGGGCGCGGCGCCGATGTCTGCATCGAAGTGTCGGGCGCGGCCCCGGCGCTGGCCGAGGCGATTCGCGCGGTCGCCTATTCGTCGCGCGTCGTGGCGATGGGGTTCTTTCAGGGCGAAGTCGCGGGGCTGCGGCTCGGCGACGAATTCCACCACAACCGGGTCGAACTGGTCTCATCGCAAATCTCCGGCACCGCGCCCGAGGCGATGCATCGCTGGTCGAAGCCGCGGCTGTGGCGCACCGCGATCGAGTTGCAGCATGAGGGTGTGCTGAGCCTGTTGCCGCTGATCACCCACACCGCGCCGTTCGGGAAGGCACCTGCGCTGTTCGCGCGGCTTGACGCGGGTGAGCCCGGCTTGCTCCAGGCCATGCTGGAGGTCGCGCAATGACGCTACGGGTCGGGATGGTCGGCTGCGGCGGGATCGCCGTGCGGCACGCGGAATCGGTCGCGGCGCTGCCCGACCGGATGACACTCACCGCGTGTTACGGACGCGAGCTGGCCAAGACCCAAGCGTTCGCCGAGCAGCACGGTGGCAAGGCCTTCACCGATCTCGACGCAATGATCGATGCCGGGATCGACATGGCCATCGTCACCATCCCGCCGTTCGCCCGCAGCGGCGAGGTCGAGCGGCTCGCCGCGCGCGGCGTGCACCTGCTCGTCGAAAAGCCGATCGCGCTCGACCAGGCGGCGGCGGACAGCATGGTGGCGGCGGTCGAAGCGTCCGGCGTCACCGCCGCGATCGGCTTCATGTATCGGCACGGCGAAGCGGTGAAAGCGTGGGTCGACGCCGATACCGGCCGCGTCGGGATGATGACCGCCGCGTTCCAGTGCAATCACCTCCACGCCGACTGGTGGCGCATCGAAGCCAAATCGGGCGGGCAGATTCTCGAACAATTGCTCCACCTGATCGACCTCGTCCGGCATTTCATGGGCGAGCCAGACCGGGTCTATGCCCGTCGCTCGCGGCTATTCCATGCCGAGCCGGGTTACGATGTCGAGGACGTGTCGGCGATGATCTTCGGCTGGGACGACGGACGGATCGCGACGCTCAACGCCAACAACATCGCGGTGGCCGGCATCTGGCGCAAGGAATGGGCGTTGTTCGGCGAGCGCATGACCGCCCGCTTTACCGGCTGGAACGAGGCCGAGTTCCGCGCGTCGGACGGCAGCGGAACGCCGCGCATGTTCGATGGCGGGGTCAGCCCGTTCGTCGCGCAACTCGCCGATCTCGCTGGTGCGATCCGCGACCAGCGGCCGCCGTTGGTACCATTGAGCGAAGGCGCACGCACGCTGCGGCTCGCGCTCGCGGCGCGACGGGCGGCGGACGAGGGCCGGGAGATCGCGCTTGGCGCTGACTGACTTCGACCGGCGGGGTATTTCATTCCCACGTCCGCTGCCGCTGATCGATGGCGCAGTGCCGCCGCATCGTGTCGCGCGGGCTGATGCCGGCACGATCGTCTGGGCAGTGGATGCCGGCGGCGAGGTGACGCTCACCCTGGCGTCGGACCGCAACGCCGCGCGGATCGACCTTGCCGCCGATGGCGTGGCGGGGCCGCTCGCCAGCCTGGGGCTGCGTTTCGACGGAATCGCCGGGATCCGCCAGTATTTGCGCAACGGCTATCAAAGCTGGGACGGCAGCTATTTCGTCACGCCCGGCAGGCCCCCCGGTGACGGCCCGCCCGCCAAGGCGCCGACGCTCGGCTTCGCAATGACTGCGTTGCTGCCCGTGGGCGAGGGTGCGGTGGTGATCGGCGCGGATCGTCACGACCGGTTCCAGACGCGGCTGCACTTCGGGGGCGATGCCAACGCGATGACGCTCGACGTCGAGACGTTGCTCGACAGAGCTGGAGAGACTCGCGCGGAGAGCCTGTATCTGTTCGACGGCGATACGGTCGAGGAAACGCTGCGCCGCTGGTCGCGCCGGGTCGCCGCCACCGCGCCGACGCCGCCTCGTTTGCCCGAGCGCCTGACCGGCTGGTGCTCGTGGTACAACCTGTATGCGGCGATTGATGAGCCCATCATCCTCGAACACCTCGCCGCCGCCAAAACGTTCCGCGATGCGCACGCCGTCCCGCTCGACATCTTCCAGATCGATGACGGCTTCACCCCCGAAATAGGCGACTGGCTCGACGTGAAGACGCAATTCCCGCGCGGGATGGCGCCACTGCTCGCCGATGTCGCTGCTGCCGGATTTCGCCCTGGCCTGTGGATCGCGCCGTTCCTGGTGGGCAACCGCAGCAAGCTGTTCGCGGCGCATCCCGATTGGATCGTCACCGACGCAGCAACCGACGGGCCGCTGATCGCGATGCATTTTTACGGCGAATTCCGCTGGCACAAGCGGTCGGAGGAATATTACGTCCTCGACGTCACCCACCCCGACGCCGCCGCCTATGTCTCGACGGTGTTCCGCACCTGGGTCGAATGGGGTGCACGCTACATCAAAGCCGACTTTCTGCTCCACGGCATGGAATACGGCCCCGATCGCGCACGGTGGCACGAAAGCGGGCTGTCGCGCGTCGCGATCTGGCGGCGGATGATGACGCTGATCCGCGATGCGGTGGGCGTGGACGTGATCGTGTCGGGGTGCGGCTGCCCGCTCTGGGCGTCGGTCGGGCTGGTCGACGCGGTGCGGATCGGGCGCGATGTCGGGGTGACGTGGCACGGCGACTATTCGGCCGAAAGCCTGCTCCGCGACCTCCAGAGCCGCAACCATGCCAACGGCGTCCTGTGGCAGGCCGACCCCGACTGCATCCTCCTGCGCGATCGCTTCCACGAGATGACCGATGCGCAAGTCGAAGCGCTGGCGCGGTTCGCCGGATCGGCGGGCGGGGTCACGATGACCAGCGACAAGCTAGACGAATTGCGGCCCGACCGCGCGGCTCTGTTCGCCGAGATATTGCGGGCGCCGGTCACCGGCTGCGACTTTCCCGACCTCGGCAAGGACACCGCCGCGATCGTCCAGCGCGTCCGGAGTGGCGACGCAACGATCGCCGTCAACCGGTTCGACCTGAATGCGATCGAACGCGAGGGGCGGTGACCGACACACTCCCCCATCGCCGGCGCAATCCGCTGACCGGACGGCACGTCCTGGTGTCGCCGCAGCGCGTCTTGCGTCCATGGCAAGGCGCCGCAGCTAGTCCGCCGCCGCCGCGCGGGCCGTCGCACGATCCCGACTGCTATCTCTGCCCCGGCAACACCCGCGCAAACGGCGTGGTCAATCCGGATTATCGCGGCCCCTACGCGTTCGACAACGACTATCCGGCGCTGATCGAGCAACCCGCCGTCGGGGCCGACGATCCGCTGTTCGCCCGCGAGCCGGTGAGCGGCACGGCACGCGTCCTGTGCTTCTCGCCCGACCACGGTGCGACGCTGGCGCATCTCGACAATCCGGCGCTCGAACGCGTGGTAGATGCCTGGTGCGACGAGGCGGCAACACTCGGCCAGCGCTTCGCGTCGGTGCAAGTGTTCGAGAACAAGGGCGAAATGATGGGGTGTTCGAACCCCCATCCGCACGGCCAAATCTGGGCGAGTGATTTCGTGCCCGACGAGGTCGCGGCGGAGGGCGCGCATCAACGCGCGTGGCTTGACGAGCATGGCCAGTCGTTGCTGCTCGAAACCGTTGAGCGCGAAGCGGTCAAGGGCGAGCGCTTGGTCGAGGCGAACGAGCATTGGCTGGCGTTCGTGCCGTTCTGGGCGACCTGGCCGTTCGAGACATTGCTGGTGCCGCGCCTGCCAGTCGCGCGTCTCCCCGACCTCAATCCTGCCGCGCGCGCCGAGCTTGCCGACATCATCGGCAAGCTCACTCGCCGATACGACGCGCTGTTCGCCGCACCCTTTCCCTATTCGATGGGCTGGCATGGCGCGCCGTTCGATGGGAGCCAGGCGCCGCACTGGCAACTCCACGCGCATTTCTATCCGCCGCTGCTGCGCTCGGCGACCGTGCGCAAGTTCATGGTCGGCTACGAAATGCTCGCGGAGGCGCAGCGCGACTTGACCCCCGAACAGGCCGCGCAGATGCTGCGCGAGGCGTTGCCGTGACCCCGCGCGAGCGCACGACGGCGGCGTTCGCCGCCGCATTCGGCGAGCAGCCCGCGCGCTGGTTCCAGGCGCCCGGCCGGGTCAATTTGATCGGCGAGCATACCGATTATAACGACGGCTTCGTGCTGCCCTGCGTGATCGACCGCCAGACCGTGGTGGCTTGGGGGCCGGCGAGCGACGGCGTCACCGTCGTCGCCGCCGATGCGAATGATCGCGACGCTTTCGCGACCGCGCTGCCCATCGCGCACGCCGATGCTGCTTGGGCCAATTATGCCCGCGGCGTCGCCGACGAGCTGCTCAAGGCCGGCCACGCGATCTTTCCGGCGCGCCTCGCGATCGCGGGCGATGTGCCGCTCGGCGCCGGTCTGTCGTCCTCCGCTTCGCTCGAAGTCGCAGTCGCCTTGGCGCTGACCGGCTGTGCGATCGATCCGCTCGACGCCGCGCTCCTCTGCCAGCGTGCCGAAAACCTGTTCGTCGGGTGCAATTGCGGGATCATGGATCAGATGGTCTCAGCGGCAGGTACGGCGGGTCACGCGCTGCTGATCGACTGCCGCAGTCTTGCGCGGCGACCCGTGCGATTGCCCTCCGGGTGCGCGATCGTCGTGATCGATTCGGGCATGCGTCATGTCAACACCGACGGCGGTTACAACGCGCGGCGGACCGAGTGCGAACGCGCGGCCGCGCATTATGGCGTCGCGGCGCTGCGCGATCTCGACGAAGCAACGCTGAACGCACGCCGCGATGGTCTCGACCCGGCGGCCTATGCTCGCGCGCGACACGTAGTGACCGAAAACGCTCGCGTGCTGGCGGCGGCAGATGCGCTCGCAGCGGGCGACCTCGCCGCCATGGGCGTGCTGATGGCAGCGTCGCACCGGTCGATGCGCGACGACTTCCAGATCACCGTGCCGGCCATCGACCGCATCGTCGCGATCGCGGACGGCGTGATCCAGGGGCGCGGCGGCGCGCGAATGACCGGCGGCGGGTTCGGCGGCAGCGTGGTAGCGCTGGTCCCGAGCGATCTGGTGCGCCCGCTGATCGACCGGTTCGACGGCACGGCATCGGTGTTCACCGCCGCCGCGGGCGCAAGCGAGGTGTTGGCATGAGCGAAATCCTTCTCGACAAGGTCTATGGCTGCCTGATCGGCGGGGCGATCGGCGACGCGATGGGTGCCCCGGCGGAGGATTGGCACTACACCGACATCCGCCCGACCTTTGGCCGCATCAGCACCTTCCTGCCGCAACCCGCGCGCTCGCGCGACGGCGCGCCGGGCCAGATCACCGACGACACGACGCTCCGGCATTACATGTGCCTGGCGATCATCCGGAAGGGCGGGCGGATCACCCCCGACGACTATGCCAAGTGGCTGTCCGACCTCAATCCGTTGCGGCTGTTCTTCACCGAACGGATCGTCGTCGAAAAGCTGAAGCTCGGCATGAATCCGTGGGACACCGGGCGCGGCCAGCCGCTCGCCGATGCCGCGATCATGGCCGTCGCGCCGATCGGTATCATCAACGCCGGCAATCCGGCCCAGGCGTTTCAGGACGGCTTCAACATCTCCTCGATCCACCAGGACGGGATCGAGCGCGACGCGGCTGCCGCGACCGCCGCGGGGTTTGCAGCCGCATTCAGTCCGGGCGCGACCGCCGCCAGCATCCTCGATGCCATGTATGATCACGGCACGTTCGACACGCGGCGCCTGATCTCGATCGGTCGCGAGCTCGCGGCCGATACCGGCGACGTGGATCTCTTCACCGAGCAATTCTACTTGCGGTTCCTCGACCGATCCTTTCCACGGCCGCCCGGCTGGGCGTGGGACAAGGATCGCACCGTCAGCCCGACCAGCCGGGAAGTGCTGCCGATCGTCGCCGGCCTGTTAGAGCTATGCAGCGGCGAGCCGGCGGCGTGCATTTCAGCGGGATCGAGCTTCGGCCGCGATGCCGACACCATCGCCACGGTGCTCGGCGGGCTCAGCGGCGCGCTATGCGGGGCATCGGCAATCCCGCCCGACTGGATCGCGGAGTCGGAGGCGGCAAATGTCGATTTCTTTCGCGAAATCTCGCCCGACAGCGACACGAACTTTCTGACGACGGCGAACGATATGGTGAAAGCGATTCGATCGGAACGCGACCGCACCGCCGGTCGTCTTGCAGCCCTCGACGACCTGCTCGCGCGACCGTGAGCCTGCCGGCTACCGGACCGTGGCGCGCTTGGCGGGATCGACAACGTTGCGTTAGATTTCCTGGGCATCGGCGCACCTCGGCGATACTTAGGAATCAGAAGATGGTGGCAGGGCTTGTATCGAACCCTATTCACATAGACTTGAAATAACACGATTTTGTTGATTGAGCTTGCAATTCCCCCACATTCACCCCCACACTTTATTGCGCCCGAGCTCGCCAGCGGTCAGATTCGCAGATGATTTGGGCCAATCTTGGCGCGAGAATTTTCATGGAGAGCATTCATTTTGGCCAGCGCGATGGCAAGAGGTTAGTTGAGGATTGCCTGACGCTCGACCTCGCTTGGATAATGCGGCTGGGCCCAATCGGCGAGGGTCAAGCCGGTAGCGGTGAAATCCATTGGCACACTGACGGGATGCACGCCCGATCGGCGCACTTCCGGCTGGATTTGCGAAGCGTCGATAGCGCGCACTTTACTGTATCGAGCGAAACGGTAAATCAGAGGATTACCCTCGTCGCCGTGCCGCAGCATTTTGGCGGGCGCCGTTGGTGGTTTCGCTGCCCGGTGACGGGCGATCGAGCCCGCACGCTGCACCTCCCGCCCGGCGGCTTACGCTTTGCCAGTCGGAAGGCTTGGACGCTGGCCTACCGCGTTGAAAGACTAGCCCGTTTCGATCGTCCCTTTGAGAAGATGTTTCGGACGCAGCGAAAATTGAACGGCGCGCAAGGGCTGGGTGCGGGACTGACACGACCGAAAGGTATGTGGGAACAAACCTATGCCCGCCACACGCAACGCTTCGAGATTTTTGACATCGCTTGTGCCGAGAAAATCGCCGCATTAATGGGAAGTGCCTGACGGGGCCCCGCTGGCAGTTTCGCGGACCACCGGGGGCTACCTTCTTTTTCAATTCCGGCAGCCTGGCCCGATCCAACGCGCGCGATAGATTCCATTTTTACGATCTGGATTCGGCCGATAGCAGCCCGGCCGCTTCGGGCAAGGAATGGGGCTTTCTGGCGGTTGCCAATGTTGGGGGGCATCGCCAAACAACGAAAGATGATCAAGCTGCATGGCATAGAACGAAGGCTAGCCGACATCGTGCGCTTGTGCCGCGAGCAGGCGGAGTTTCTTCGCACGGTCGATCCCAATGATATCCCGCTTTCGAATCGTATGGCCTATTTTGCCCATATCGAAGATCGATCGGGGGAAACTTACGTCGAAGTCGGGATGGATGCTCGAATAAAGATTCAAGAATGGTGCTTCGAACATCTGACTCGTCGGAGGTGGACCCACCTAATCAGCGTGTCGCAGTGCGCGGAACGGGTTCAAGAGGAGATTGCCTTTCGCTTCTTCAAAACTCCTCAGCCGGTCGATACTCGAACAATATCCCGAATTGTTGATGCATTAGACAAATCGATCCTCGCCGATGTGAAGCCGCACCGTTATTTCTGGGCATGTCATATTTGCTACGGCGACAGCCCGTCAGAATTTTCGATTGGGGGCGTGAGATTTCGACCAACCCCGCAGTGTAGCTTTGAAATTGACGCCGGGCTGGCGTCGTGGTCGCCAAAGATCGAGGTCAGCTTCGCCAAACGCATCAAAGCCTTTTACCGCACGTTCGGCTGGATCGCAGACGTAACAGTTGAAACCTCAGATGAGGATGCGGCCAAACGAATGTCGCTCCTAGCCGTTCAAGTTGCACTCACGGCCCTAAAGCTCCTTTTGTCCAATGGCGGCGCCGAGAGCCGCATTCGGGTATCAGAACAACAGAACTATTTGATGGATAGCGCAGAATTGTATTTCATCGGCGAGCAGGCGCATCTGACTTGGCGTCAGAGAGGCGGGCAGGCTCCGTTCGCCCCAACTTGGTGGGAGACACTCAACCAAGGGGACAACGCTTATCGACTGCGCGCCCTCGACGCCATTGTACGCGCTGTTACCCATCCAATCGAACAGACATTTTTCAAGCAAAAATACTTAAGCGCTCTTCGATGGTTCAACGATGCGACGGCAGACACCTACGCGGGGTCGCGAATTGCAAAATTCGTTATTGTCCTGGAGGCTCTTGTAGGTTGGAACGAGCGTGAGGATCTCGCCGAAACCGTCGCCGATCGTACAGCGCATTTTGTTGCGGGCTACCCCAATGAAGGCTCACCGACAGAAATCAAAGCAAAGGTGAAGCGCATTTACGCAGTGCGCTCAGAGCTCGTGCATGGCGTGCGCGATCCGCTTGGATTGGACCTTGGGCGGATTGCGGTCGATGCGGCACATATCGCTCACATGACGCTCGTCGCGTTCCTCGACTGGCTGATCTTTCTTGGCATTGACCGTCAGGATTATGACCACGCCAAGCTTGCGAGCAATTTTGCTATCATAAAGGCGAACGTCCAGCGCGCTCATGCCGTGTCATAGCCACGACGTGCGCCTACGTATCCGGAGTCATTCCAAGCGAACGGCGAGGGTTGAGGCGCAAATCCCGACACGATTATCTTGCTGTTTTATTGTGCAGCATTCGTGCGGCGACGATTAAATCTAATTTTTGGTTATGTTTAGGCTTTGGACCGCAACGCAGCCTCTAAAATTCCCTTCAGCCACCGCAATTCACTATCGCCGAGGCTAGCGAGGCGGCTGGTAATTTCGGTAAGTGTTGCCCGCTGAAGCTGCCCAGCCGGCAAATCAGGCGTGAACAATTCTGCCGGATCAACCCCAAGCGCTTCCGACAGCTGTGTGACAACGCCGAAACGCGCGCCGCTATTGCCGCCTTCTATTTTGGAAACCATGTCGGTGCTGATGTTGGCCCGTTCGGCCAAAGCTTCCTGTGTCAGCCCTAGCCTTGCGCGATGCGCTTTTACCAGACCGCCAAATCTCGCGCGCAAATCGACCATCGACCCTCCGCCCGACAGGTAGCGAGAAGCATCGCCCGACGAGAGGGCCGTGGATTATGAGTTTGTTGATATTGGTAATCTACAGGCAATATGCGTTCATTAGCTAGGCAAACGGCCGAGCTTGTGACCGGCACGCTGGACTGCCTCGGCAGGCTGAATGCTCTGATGGGAAAACAAACATGCCCGCGCGATTTTATCTTCCTCTTGCTGCGGCCGTTTTGAGCACAAGCTCTGCAAACGCGACCACTGGACAAGTTCCCCCGGAGAAAGTCTCGCTATTGTGCGATGGTTCTCTAATTGGCGTCGGAGGAAAGCCGGGCAATGATATTCCTATTACGGAAATCTCGCTGACGGTAAGCGACGCTTCCCTATTTATTGCCAATTCACTTGTATTTGATGGATCCTATGTGGCTTCTGGAGCGGAGGGAAACATTGTTCATTTCACATTTTTAGATGGCGAAGGTCGCCCGATCAAAAGTAAGTTTGCCAGTCTAAACCGGGCCACAGGATCAATGACGGTAATGAATGTGGTTTGGGCAAAAAATGATCCCAAAAAATTAGAGAAAATCAACTCTTGGTTTGACGGGCATTGTAAGACATCAAGGCGACTATTCTAAGGCTTTTAGTTTCCTTTTTTTTGCGTCACCACCACCTTGCCACCCTATAAAGGGGTGGCGCAGGTGGCGCAGCGTCGCAGATGGGTTTTGCGCCGGTGCGGCGCGTCAGTTTTGCGTCACCATGCCGGACTGTCGCAGGAAAGCTCGGTCAATTCGCCCGACACGACAAAATCGCGCGGGTGCCGGCTGGCGTCTAGTCGCCTTTCGATTTTTAGCTCGCCTTTCGATACCATGTCGGACAGGACGGCCTTGACCCGATGCTTATCAGCCGCGTTTGAAATTTCCGCGCCCATGATTTCGGCGATGACGCTCCCCACCCAATTCTTCGCGCTTGGATGCTCGCGCCATTCGCCCGTCGCTATTCTGTGCTGCACCCGAGCCCGCAGCGCATTGTCAAATCCCTGCGCTGCAACGGTCGCATCTGGTGGTGTCCACCGTTCAATGACGCCTACGCTATCGCCGCCCCCCGGGCCGCCATTTGCCAGTTTCATGGAGACAAGCCGAAACCAATCCTCTTTTCCGGCTGGGGCACGATTGGCCTTGTCGTTGTTCACGCGAATATAGGCACGTCGATCCTCCGCCGAAATGCCAAACCGACCGGCGTCGGCTTTCTCCATTCGATTGACTACCAGCACTGACCGAGCAGCGTTACCGAGCGCGCTTGCTCCCCGGGCGGATTCCGCATCAGCCTGCTGTCCCGCTAGCTTTCGACTGTGATGCACTAGAACAACGCTGCAATCTGTTTCGCGGGCAATACTGGCCCAAAGTTTGGCGATGGCGTCCACCTGTCCATTGTCGTTTTCCTCCGCGCGATGGCTCGACACAAAAGGATCGACAATCAGCACGTCGATTCCCCTTGCCCGAATTTCAGCCGTTACGGCGGCGGCTACTGGCGTGTCGATTACCAGCCCTTCCCTGCCCTTGGTAGCGATGCAGAGGGTCGACCTGGCGTCGTTGACGAACAAGCGCCCCTCATGGTCGCGTTGGCTGATACGGTGATGCAGGGAACACGCGACAAGCTGGCGGTTAAGCTCGTCTCGGTCATCTTCGAGGTTCCACAGCCAAACACGCTGGGGGCCCGCCCACACGGTTTTTCCAAGTATTTGCCGCCCCGTCGCCAGCGACAACGCCGCTGCGACCATGAGCGCCGATTTGCCGGTGCCGCCGGGCGCGATTAGCGTCGTCAATACTCCGCGCGAGAGCCAGTGCCCCAATATCCAAGAACGCGGCGGAATGTCGAAAAATTCCGGCGCAGTGAATGGAACGGCGGCAATGCCAGGCGCATCAATTTGGGAAGCGTCGGTAACAAAATTTGCGAATATCGCTGCATTGCTCGCAGGATTGATCCATCCTCGTTCCTGCGCTCGGGCAAACACCGCCCGGTAGCTGGTGTGCTGCGGATCGAAACCATCCCATTTTTGCGCGGCTTCTCGTCGCTCGAATTTAAGCGATCCGGCGGACCAGTCCAGCCACAGGCCGCGCCCGATATCGCCGAGTGGCTTCAGAGCGTGGCCCATCTCTATCCACAAAGCGTATTCGTCTGAGTGTAGGTGATTCAGTGCCGATCGGAGATCGGCCACGGTTTGCGCTGATACCTCCGCCACGGCGGAGACCTTTACGGCGGGGGATGTTTTTGAAGCAGAGACTTTGTGACGCGGCGCGAGCACATTTTCGACGTATTCGGCCGCACAAGTTATGGCTTCGTCGCGGATCGCGTTTCCCGTGAAGGTGAAAAAGCGTCCACCGGAATATGCTTCAATGCCGGCGCCGTTCGATCCAATCGAACGAAATCGGCGACCACAGCAGATGGCGTGAACACCCTTCCCGCTAGGACTTGTCTCGACGTAACCAGGCAACGTGTCCGGCAAATCTGAAAGACGATTTTCTTCGATTTGGTCGAGATCGATCCCCTGCCAGAAATGGCCGGAAGCGTCCCGCCCCAAAGCAAAACCTAAGCTCCAACCATTTCCCCTGCCCGCGACGGCGTCGCAAGCAGCACCATACGTGGCGAGGCGCGTGAGGTCGTCAGGCGTGTCGGTCGCGCCACGCGGATTTCCGTCGATGTAATACGGCACTTTGTCAGGTTTTGACTTTCCGGGCCGATTAATGCCTTGCCAGATTAGCCAACGCTGGGCGTGACGTGCTCCCCTTTTCTCTACCAGTCATAACTGGAGTCCGGGGTTGCCAGGGTGCCCTGGCGGGTGGGGTTGCGCAACCCGCCTGGCAGCATCGGCGGGCGTCAGCCCGCCGATCCCGCTATG
>JBDSWC010000030.1:0-17584 GCA_039926845.1 Sphingomonas sp.
TGTTCGCCAGCTTCGCGATGCTGATGAACTTCCCGCGCTTCAACAAGATGAAGGGCATGGGCCAGATCGTGTCATGGTCGGTGCGCGACGAAAGCCTGCACTGCGAAGGCATCATCAAGCTGTTCCACACCTTCGTGAAGGAACGCGATTGCCTGACCAAGGCGGTCAAGGACGACATCATGGACCAGTGCCAGACCACCGTCCGGCTGGAGGATGCGTTCATCGACCTGGCGTTCGAACAGGGCCCGGTCAACGGCATGAACCCCAAGGATATCAAGAAATACATCCGCTACATCGCCGACTGGCGGCTGGGGCAATTGGGCCTGAAGTCGATCTACATGATCGACGAACACCCGATCCCGTGGCTCACTCCTTTGCTCAACGGCGTCGAGCACGCCAACTTCTTCGAACAGCGCGCCACGGAATATTCGAAGGCCGCGACGCGGGGCCAGTGGAACGACGTGTGGGATTCGTTCGACAAGCGGCAAAAGGCGAATGCCAAGCCGGCGGCGAACGAGGATGCGGGCGACGGGGAGTCGGGCGATATGTTCGATAAGGCGGGGATTGCTGCCGAATAGTTATGGAAACGAAGAGCGCGCCATACGATGCCCGAGAGGTCAGTAACTTCGTATTGAAGTTAGCATCTTCGTCAGGCCACGACATTACCCAAATGAGCTTACTTAAAATTATTTTCTATGCATGTGGATGGTATTTGGCAGCAAAAAATACTCCACTGTTTAGGCAGCCGGTCGAAGCTTGGGAATTTGGCCCGGTGGTTAAAGTAGTTCGAGACGCCTTCAAGGAATTTGGGAAAAATCCTATCCAGCGGCTCGCTGAGAGGCTTGATTTGGAAACAGGTGAGTTCGTCCCTGTTGGTTACGAGTTATCCACAGACGATGAGGAGTTCGTAACTGACATTTATAGTCTATACATCGATAAGTCGGCTTTTGAGTTATCGGATATGACCCATGAACCCGGAAGTCCGTGGGATAAGGTCTGGAATGCTAAAACAGCTGTTGGACGATTGGGCCTCAGAATTAAAAATGAGGACATCCAAGATTACTTTAAGTTGATGAAAGTCAAAGATACGCTGCATTAAAGGATTATATAGTGTCTAGCCTTCTTCTCATGAACTTTTTAGACGTTGCGCGATGCTTGGGTGCTGATCCGTTAAATGCTCGCCCTGAAGACATTGCTGCGTTCATGAAGAAAGAAAGAGTTTCGTCCGGGAGGGGGAGGCTTCAATTATAATACGTCGATTAGTTCGTTACCCGACCTTTTCCGCGGCTCCGTAACCGTGGAAGAGGCTGTGGAATATTGCTCCAAACACGGCGCACCGGCTGGTTGGAAGCCGAATTGCGAAGCGATCGAGATAGCTGGCGCTTATGCATCATCGCAACGCTCGAGCTGCTATCGCATTCCTTTTAGCGCAGTCCCTATTGGTCGCTTATCGGGCAGTCGAACGGCCTATATGGCTGTGAAAGCACCGCTAGTTCGCATCCGGGATAAGGAAGTCTTTGTCGTTGTTCCTGGCTTTCGCCTTGGGCATCGTCCCGAGGGCGTTGAGATTGATGTTGCCGCTTCGCTTGCCTTGGCGACCTTTGGTCGTGACGACTTTTCGGAAGCAGACTACGAATATCTCGATTGCAGCCGCGGTTCTTCGGGTGAGCGCGAGTTGCGTGTATATCGCGGCGGCGAGCGGCGTATTTTCAGCTTGGATGAAGTTGACGAACTGCTCAGCATTTATATCCGTGGTCTATCTCTCGCGATAGATTCCGGAATGAATGCTAACAAACCTAATTTCCGGGGGTATAAGATCATTGATCCGGATCAGCCTCGTATGGTTTAACTGCATACGTAATGGCGATCGACTTATTATCCTTTGAGGAAGCGCAGCGTAAAACGGGGGGAAGCCGCAGGCATCTTCTGCTTGGGAACGGGTTCAGTATTGCCTTGTTTCCCGACCGCTTTCGTTATGGGAGTTTGTTGCAGCAGGCTAAAGACGATGGCCTGTTCAATGATTTTCCCGAAATCTTTGAAGCATTTGAAATTCTCGATACGACCGATTTCGAGGTCGTATTGGAAGCGCTCGTTCGCATGACCAAGCTGATCCATCTTTATGTGGATGAAGCCGACCCCAAAAGAAAAATGCTCGCAGACGTAGAGCGCTTGAAAGAAGCGTTGGTTACCGCAGTAGCTGGCACACATCCTGCTCGGTTAGGAGAAATTAGCGAAGAGCAATTTCAGAACTGCCGCAACTTCCTTCTCCAGTTTGCAGGCAAAGGACTGGACAAACCCGCGTGTATATACACGCTGAACTATGACCTCCTGCTTTATTGGACGGTGCAGCACGAACCGGCTGCAGAATGGGACGGCGATCGGGTTGTCGAACCTGACCCCGCAACTCTGATCAAACATGACGACGGATTTCGAAGCCCCGACGATTTCCCAGACGCTCCGTTCGTAACTTGGGACATTGACGGCGGCTCTAACACTCAGAATATTCATTTTCTTCACGGAGGCCTGCACCTCTTCGACGCCGGCTTCGAGCTTCAAAAGTTCTGCTGGGAGCGCGCTGGCGGCATACCGCTCATGGACCAAATCCGTGAAGCGCTCGACAATGAAAAATATCCGATGTTTGTATCTGAGGGCAATTCAGACAGCAAACTAGATAAGATATTGCACAGTGGGTATTTAACTCGTTCTTATAAGAGTCTCGCAGGTGTATGTCAGTCACCTGGAAATACGTTGTTCATTTATGGTCACTCGCTGGCCGAAAGTGACGATCATATTTTAAAGCTCATAGAGGATGGGAGATTCCGGAGCCTGTTTGTAAGCCTATACGGCGACCCGCACGAAGAATGGAATCAAGCAATTATCGAAAAAGCGGAGCGTCTGGCGGCCAATCGCGGGGGATTTAAACTTGACGTGTTCTTTTACGATGCCGCCTCCGCCAAAGTTTGGGGCTAGCAAGCGATTAGAGCGCGACTGAGGCGCGGAGTAAATCCGCGCCTTCGGCCGGATCGGCTGCGCCGTCCGCCGGCAGCGATGCGCGCGGTCCCACGAAACACCGTCGCTATTTCGCCGCGCCTCCCTATATGAAACCCATCGCCCCGCCCTACCCAGCATCGGCGCGACTGAGAGTGGTTCAAGCTCCCGCCTGACAGGAGCTCCCAATTTCATGCAACCGCACAACATTCCCGCGACCAATGGCCATTCCGACTGGAGCAATCCCGGCCCGTCGCGCGCGATCAACGTCACCACGATGCGCGCCGACGTCGAAGCGCTGTGCGCGAAGCACAAGACCACGATCAGCGCGATCGAGGCGCTGCCGCTTGGCCGCGGCACCCGCGTCGTGATGATGAACGGCGACGACGCCGCCACGATGCGCCGCGCGTTCGGCAAGGCGGTGATCGAGGGCAAGGTTGAGCGGGAGCATTGGGCGTCGGCTCGTTGATCGTAGCGGAATAGCGCACGCTATTCCGCGTCACGGCGATCAACGCGGCCGGCATCGCAGAGCGATGGCCGACGACGCGGCTTTGCCGCGGCGGGATCCCCTAAACAGTAAGAAGTCGGGCGCGGAGTAAATCCGCGCCTTCGGCCGAGCTGGGCTGCGCCCACTCGCCGGCAGTGGTCGACATCGAGACGGCGAATAGCTATGGCTATTCGCCTATGTCTACCAAGGAAATTGCAGCCCGCTGACGAGACGGGTCGGACTAGTCCGGCAGCCGTCGTCATGCGCCCCGCCGGCCACACCGGCGGCGGCTTAGTCGCACTTTCGACTGACGGGCAATTTCCACGTGAACATTTCGAAACACGAACAGCGCGTGCTGCACGCGCTGGCGCAGGGCGGGCGTATCCAGCACCGCCGCTGTCCCGACACCGGCCGCATCCTGGCGGCGGACTGCTTCACCCGCGAAGGTTACGTGCTGAGCGACTGCACGCTCGGCCTGTTCAAGAAGCTCAAGCGCCGCGGGCTGATCGCCAGCAACGGCGGGCAACCGTATCGGGTGACCCGGCTGGGGTTGGTGTCGGTGCGGGCGCAGGTGGACAATCGGTGATCGCCCGGAAATAGCCCCGCTATTTCCGGCACCGGCGATCACCGCGGCCGACGGGCGGCGCCCCGCTCCGCCCGTTCGACGAGCCTGTCCTGAGCGCCTGCCTTGCAGGCAGTCGAAGGGCGGCTTTGCCGCGGCGGGGCAGGAAGCACTTTCCTACATAAACCTATTTGGTTATAGGTAGATGGTTCGGAGAACCGCAATGTTTCGAGATACCCATCACCGCACCGACTTACCGGCAGCTCGCCTGTGTCTGGTGTGACCTTCGGGATAATTTCCACCGCCAAACCCCGGCGCTCCCGATCGACCTGACCAGTGTCAACCTGGTGTCAACTTAGCGTCGGATCGGTCAGGCGCGGAATAAATCCGCGCCTTCGGCCGGATCGGCTGCGCCGTCCGCCGGCAGTGATCGGCGCCGCGATGCGGAATAGCGTGGCTGTTCCGCTGCGCCGACAGCTATTTCTCCGCGTCGCCGAGTGCGTTGGCGAGTACCGCGAGGTCGGCGTTCGTCACCGCCTCGCCCGTCGCGTCCTGGCCCGCCGCGGTCGTGTTGCCGGCCGCCGGATCGGGCACGTTGGCCTCTGCGACATCATACGCCGTCCACAGGATCCCGCCCGCCCAGAACAGCGCAGACCAGCGACTGCGGAAGATCTTCGCCGAGAACATCGCGCCGCTATGCCACGCCCACGGTTAACGCCGCTGTTGCGGACGCGGTTAACGGCGGGATTGCCGAGGGTGAATAGGTGGCATAGCATCGCCCGAAACAGCGGGAGGATACGGCAATGACCAGGACGATGTCGGCGATTGGACTGTTATTGGCGGCCAGCGTGTTGACCGCCGCGGTCGCCGCGCGGCGCGACGACGCCGATGCGCTGATCGCCGGGCGCCAGGCCGCGATGAAGCTGTCGGGCGCGACCTTCGGCGGGATGAAGGCGACGATCGACGCCGGCGGCGACGTCACCAAGCTCGGCTTCGCGGCCAAGGCGCTGACCGAGTGGGGTCATGCTATCCCCGGCATGTTCCCCAAGGGCGGCGACGGCGGCACGACCAAGGCGCTGCCTGCCGTGTGGAGCGACCCCGCCGGGTTCGCGAAAGCCGCCGCAACGTTCGAAGCCGCCGCGACGAAGCTCGGCGACCTCGCCCGCGCCGGCGACGCCGCCGGGGTGGCCGCGCAATGGACCGTGGTGCGCGGCACATGCGGGGCATGCCACGACACCTATCGCCAGCCGGACAAGCCGCGTGGCTAGATCATTGGTTGCCGTCGCCGCATTGCTGGTCGCGAGCCCGCTTGCCGCGCAGACCATGATGGCGGAGGCGCCGAGCGCGGAGGCCGAAGCGCTCGGCCGCCGCGTCGCCGACACGGGCACACTCGCATCGCTGCTCCCGCTGCTGATCGCGAAGGACATCGAGGAGCTGATCGGCCAGCACAACGAGCTCGACGATGCCGGCAAGGCCAAGCTCCGCGCCGCCGCGGCAGCCACCGCCAGGACGGGAATGGAGCGCATGCTGACCGCGGTCGGGCACGAATATGCGCTGCGGCTGTCGGTCGATACGCTCAAGGCGCTGGTCGCATTCAACGAAGGCACCGCCGCCAAGGCCTGGCGCGCCGCCGAACCGCAAGTGATCGTCGCGACAATGAAGACGATCGACGGGTTCGACTTGAAGAAGGAATCCTGGGCCGCCTATTGCCGAAGCCCCGGCGTGAGTTGCCCGGCGGCCGCGCAATAACGCGTTAGCCGGGCATCACCGTGCCGCTGATCTCTCCGTTCGGAAACTTGTCGGTGTGGATGTTGAGCACGATCCGCTGGCCGCGCATCGCGTTGACGAACTCGTCGAACGTCGCGCCCGTATTGAGCAGCTTGGCGCCGACCTCATAATCGTAGCCGCGCATCGTCACGTGGAAGCCCTTCTTGGTCGCGCGGTAGTCAGGGCCATACGGTAGCGGCAGGATGAGCTCGACGTCGTCGGCGCTGCGGTAGACATGGAAATGGATCGGCCCGATCGGCTTGGCGATGAGCGCGTCAGCGAGCCGGTCGAGCGTGATGCCGGTGACGTCGAGATCGACCGACACCTTCTTCGACGACGTATCGACCTTGATCACCGCCTTGGCGCGCGCGGGCGATCCGGTCGTGGTCGGTGGCGCGATCCCGCTCAGCGTCGCGCGAAAGGTCAGGGTTTTGGCGGCGGCGGGACTGGCGGCGGCAATGGCGACGGCGGCAATCAACGGAAACAGGCGCATCAACGATCCTCAGAAGACTATCGCCACCGCCTATCAAGCTATCTTGCGAAAGTCACTTTGCCGCGGGCGGCGCGGGCTTGAGGTCGATCGACTTGATCCGCCACGCTTTGTCTTCCCCCGTCGCACCGTCGATGTCTGCGGTGCGATGGAGCACAGCACTGCCTAGCCAATACGCGGCGGTGCCGTCCTTCAGCCGGGCATAGGCTTGCACGGGCACGGTGACGTAGCGCTGCCCTGCCCCGGCATCCTCTCGGCCCGGCGCGCCGATATTGGCGTGATACTCGCTAAACTTGGCGAAGCTTGTGGCGAACGCCTCCGCCGACTGACCGCTGGCCTGGCCCTTGTCGCCCCACAGCTTCCACGCGTCGGCATATTTCCCTTCGCCGATCAGCGCGTAATAGGTCTGGACGACGTTCGCTGCGCCCTGCGGACTGTCGGCGGCGAACGGCGCTTCGGAGATCGGCGTCTTGTCGTCGGGCAGACCGCCCGGTTGACCCGGCGCCGCGGGGGTCAACGGTTCCGCCGCAGCGGCACTGTTCGCCGCATAGCTGTCGATATCGTCCTGTGCCCGGTCGGCAGCCGCGTTGACGTCCACGGCCGTGTTGTTGACCACGACGTGCGGGGAACAGGCCATCGCTAGGACAGGCAAAAGGAAAAGCGCGCGCATCAGATACCCCCGACATAACATGGAGCGGCTGAAACGCGCGCGTCGGTGCCGACGTTCCTAGAACTCCGCGAACCGCTCGTTTCCCGCAAAGCCCAGCCGCGTCACGCCTGCGCGTTTGATCGTCGCCAGCACGTGGTCGAACGTCTCGTAACGCGACGCCGCGTCGGCGTTGATCGTCAGCAGGGACTGAGAGTCGGCGACCAACGGCGCCAGCCGCGCTGGCAGGGATGCTTCATCGACCGCCGCGCCGTCGAGCACCAGCGATCCACTCGCCGCGATATCAAGCCGGTGCATCTTTTCGGGCGGCGTCGGCGCGGGCTTGCCGACACTAGGCAAATCGATCGACACCTTATGCGTCGCCATCGGGATCGTCAGGATCAACATGACCAGCAACACCTGCAAAACGTCGATCAGTGGCGTGATGTTGAGCGCCGACATCGGCTGGAATTGAGCGCGGGTTGTCATGACGATTCTCCTTGCTGCGATGTGATAACGTATCACTTCGCAGCAAGAGTGCAAGCGCTACCGGCGACTCCTCACCCGCTCAGCAATTTTCGTATTTCCAATTGATCCTCTTGCCCTCGCGGGTCTGTGCGATCGTCGTGGCGACTCGCTTCGCGCGCGTCTCATCGCGCTTTGCCCCATTGACCCATTCGCAATATTCGCGGCGGCAGCCTGGCGGAAACGCGGCCCAGTTCGCCGATGCCTGTTCGTCGTTCGCCAGTGCTTCGGCGAGCGCCGCGGGCACTTCCAACGCAGGCTTCGGCGTGCGGTCCGCCCGCGCGGGCTTCACCCCGGCGTCGATCACCGCCACCGCATCGTCGATCATCGCGACGATCTCGGCGTCAGGCGGCATCGATGCCAGGTCGGTGAGGCGGCCGAGCTGCCCCATCGCCTCGCCTTCTTTTCCCGTCGGCATTTCCTGACGGTTCCAGAAACCGAAACTGGCGTGCGCTTTGAACGCCGCCATGTTGGCGAGCGGCCGCCCGCCATAACTGAAGAACGGCATGCTCCATTTGATGCCTTCCTCCACGGTCGGCACGCGGGCATGGATCAGTTCGCGCAGATGCGAGAGGATTGGTTTAGCGAAGTCCGCCTTGCTCGCAATATAGGCATCGACGCGCGGGTCTTTGGACATGGTGGCTCCCCTCTGGCCGCCAATCTAAGTTTACGGCCGCCCCGCGGTCAATTGGTCAAGGATTCAGCGCCTCGTCGTCGGCGTCGCTCAATTCGTCATCGTCGAGGTCGTCGTCGTCCAGGCTGGCTTGAACCTCATCCTCGTCGACATCGTCTTCGTCCTGATCGGCGTCGTCGTCTTGTTCGCCGACCTCGTCGGACCGCATTTCGAGAGCGTCATTCTCGGGATCGTCGCCCAGATCGGGGTTGAGATCGGTGATCAGCGTGCCGTCGGTCGGCCCGTCGCGCGTGGCCTCGAGGATTTCGGCGCGCTGGCTCTCGTCATAGCCTTCCTCGTCGTATCCGTCGTCGCCCGTTCCCTGACCCGACACCTGATAACCGCCCATGCTCCGTCTCCTGACTGATTGAACAGCGAACGGTGGGGGACGGTAGTGGTTCCGCAGGCCGACGGCGAACCGGTCAAGTCGGGCGAAACAGCCGTCCACGCTCGACGATCGCCGCCAAGGTCAGCGCGACGATCCCCGCGGTCAGGAAGCCGATATGGAGCGGCGTCGTCGTCCCGTTGAACGATCGCCCGATCAGCCCGCCGATCACCGCTCCGCCGGTGGTGATGACGAACCCTTGCAGGCTCGACGCCGTCCCGGCGATCGCGCCCATGTTGGCCATCGCCATCGCCGAGCAATTCGAGGCGGCGAGCCCGAAGCACATCATCGTCACCGCCTGGATCGCGACGAACAGCCACAGGGTCTCCAACCCGAGATGCTCGATCGCCAGGCTGGTCGAGGCGGCGAGGATCAGCACCAGCATCGCGCCGTGCGAGATCCGCCGCATCCCCAGCCACATCACGATCCGCGAGTTGAGCAAATTGCCGCACATCATCAATCCCGCGCACAAAGCGAAGACGAGTCCGAGTTCGTCGGGGCGGTGGAACACGTTAGACACGATCGGCTGGATGCTGGTGATATAGCCGAACAGCGCGCCCTGCAGCCCGATCACCGCCGCGGCGTAACCGACCGACTGGCGGTCGGCGAGCGTGAAGCGCCAGTTGGTGATCAGGCGGTTCCATTCGAGCGGCACGCGGTTTTCGGGCGCCAGCGTTTCCGGCATGCGCAGGATGAACCAGGCGGCGATGGCGGCTGACACGATCGCGATCATGTTGAAGATGAGCCGCCACGAACCAAGCTTGAGAATTATCTCGCCGATGCTCGGCGCGATAATCGGGAAGATCATGAAGGTCATCACCGCCAAGCTGCTGACCCGCGCCATCGCGCGGCTCGAATAGCAATCGCGGATCAACGCGATCGTCACCACGCGCGTCGCGGCGATGCCGAGTCCGGCGAACACGCGGGCAACCAGGAGCAGTTCGAGGCTGCCGGCCAGCGCGCACAGCAGGTTCATGACGACATACCAGGCGAGCGCCCCGATCAGGATCGGCCGCCGCCCGAACCGATCGGCGAGCGGGCCATGGACGAGCTGAGCAATGCCGAACCCGGTCGAAAACATGACGATGACCAGCGGCAGGTCGGCCTGCGTCGCGTTCAGATCGCGACCAAGCTGCGGCAGCGCCGGCAGCATCGTGTCGATGCCGAGTGCGCCCACCGCCATCAACGCCGCGATCAGCGCGACGAATTCGGCAAACCGGATCGGCGCCGAATTCTCGTCGCGCGGACGGATCGCCGACGACGCATCGTCGCGGACAAGAGGCTCGGCCTGCGGCATCCGATCCCCATGCCCCAGCAGGCTCGTCAGGTCAGCCCCGAAAATGGTGTCGCGGACCCGCGCGGCGGTCTAGGCGTTACGCCCTGCAGACAGTTGGAGGCGAGTCGGATGAGCATTTTCGGTACGATCAAGGACGCGATCTTCGGATCGAGCACCCCGGCCCCCGCGCCGGCCCCGGCCGCTACGCCGGAAGCAGCGGCACCCCCGCCCCCGCCTCCCCCGCCGACCACGCTGAGCGAGGACGAAATCTACGCGGTGCTCGAAAAGCACGCCCAGGCGCGCGGGGAATCGCTCAACTACAAGAGTTCGATCGTCGACCTGATGAAGGCGATCGGTCAGGATTCGAGCCTCGACGCGCGCAAGAAGCTCGCCGGCGAGCTCGGCTATACCGGCGACACGAACGATTCGGCGACGATGAATATCTGGCTCCACCAGAAGACGATGGAAAAGCTGATGAACGGCTAAAAGCTGTTCGAGCGCGATTGCCGGCCCGCTGTGTCACCGACACGGCGGGCCGCTTTCGTTTGCGCGCCGGAAGGTTTACTGTCCGTCGCTTTCCCAGAAGAAACCGGATTTCCTACCATGCTCGACACCCCTTCCGCCCAAGTCCCCGCGCTCAGCCTTGCCGACGAGGCGCGCGACCCCGACGCTTTCGCTGCCGCGTTCGGCGGGTCGTTCGAGCGGTTCGGTTTCGCCGTCATTACCGATCACGGGGTTCCCCATGGGCTGATCGAGCGTGCCTGGACGCTGACCGAAGAGTTCTTCGCGCTGCCCGTCGACGAAAAGCAGCGCTATTACGACAAGGATCTCGGCGGCCAGCGTGGCTATACGCCGTTCAAAACCGAGATCGCCAAGGACGCCAAGCACGTCGACCTGAAGGAATTCTGGCACGTCGGCCGCGATCTGCCCGCGGGGCATCCCGCCGCCGCCGACATGATGCCCAACGTCTGGCCGTCGCGCCCTGCCGAGTTCAAGGAAGCGCTGACCGATCTATGGAACGCGTTCGACCGCGCCGGGCTGCGGCTCCTGTCGGCGATCGCGCGGCATCTGAAGCTCGATCCCAGCTATTTCGACACGGTGGTCGACCACGGCAATTCGATCCTGCGGCTACTCCATTATCCGCCGATCCCCGCCGATGCCGAAGGCGTCCGCGCCGGGGCGCACGAGGACATCAACCTGATCACCCTGCTACTCGGAGCAGAGGAGGCAGGGCTGCAGCTGCTGGACCGCAACGGCCAATGGCTCGCGATCCATCCGCCAGAGGGCGCGCTGGTCGTGAACGTCGGCGACATGTTGCAGCGGCTGACCAACAACGTGCTGCCATCGACCACGCACCGCGTCGTCAATCCGCCGCCCGAGCGCCGCGGCTTTTCGCGTTATTCGATGCCGTTCTTCCTGCATCCCAACCCGGAGTTTCTGATCGAGACGCTGCCCGGCACGATCACCGCGGACAATCCCAACCACTATCCGACGCCGATCACCGCGCAGGATTATCTGCACGAGCGGTTGGTCGAAATCGGACTGGTGAAAGCCTGACCGATTCATGGTATAGGCGACGGCGCAACGGGAGGGATCGATGCGTCGCTTGATCATGACAGTTTGCGGTTTCGCGAGTGGTACGCTGCTTGCGTCGCTGGCGGTCGCCCAACCTGGGATCGATATGCAGCTCGACCGCAGTTTGACGATTCGCCCCACCGACCGCTCGATCTCGCTGCAAGCCGGACTGATGCGGCGCTGGATCGCGGTCGGTAGATGCGTCGTCGGGCGCGACCGCAACACGAGCCTGGCGCTGGTCCGCGCGCCCGTCGGTTCCGACGATGCCTTCGACGCAGCGCGGCGGCTCGATCCCATCTTCGCCACTTGCCTCGCCGGCTCGGGCGCACCCGGTCCGTCGAGCGTCGCCCTGCGCCGCGCGGCACTCGCCGATGCGCTCGGGATCGCATTGTCGCGCGCCTGACGTAGACAGACCGCGCGGTGCCACGCTAGGCGCGAGCCGATGGCTTCTTCCAACCCCCTTCGCGTCGCGCTCGCCGGGCTCGGTACCGTCGGCGGCGGCGTGATCCGCCTGCTCGACGCCAATCGCGACTTGATCGCGCGCCGCGCCGGCCGTGCGATCGAGATTGTCGTGGTGTCGGCGCGCGACCGCGCCAAGGATCGCGGCGTCGATATCGCGCGCTTCGCCTGGGAAGACGACACGGCGCGGCTGGCGCAGCGCGACGACGCCGACGTCATCGTCGAGTTGGTCGGCGGGTCGGACGGCCCCGCGCTGGCGCTGGCGCGCGCGACGCTGGCGGGCGGCAAGAGCCTGGTCACCGCCAACAAGGCGATGATGGCGCATCATGGGCTAGAGCTTGCTGAGGCCGCCGAGACTGCCGGCGTGGCGCTCAAGTTCGAGGCGGCGGTCGCGGGGGGCGTGCCGGTGATCAAGGGCTTGCGCGACGGCGCCGCCGCGAACCGCATCGACCGCGTTTATGGTATCCTCAACGGCACCTGCAATTTCATCCTGACCAAGATGGAGGCGGAGGGCCGCGACTTCGCCGAAGTGCTGGCCGAGGCGCAAGCGCTGGGGTTTGCCGAGGCCGATCCGAGCTTCGACATCGACGGCGTCGATGCTGCGCATAAATTATCGATCCTCGCCAGCCTGTCGTTCGGCACGCGCCCCGCGTTTGCCGACGTCGCCACCGGCGGCATCCGTCATGTCCTCGCCGCCGATATCGCCGAAGCGGCGGCGCTCGGCTATCGTGTGCGGCTGCTCGGCGTCGCCGAAGCCGGGCCGCATGGCCTGTTCCAGCGCGTCCATCCACACCTTGTCCCCATCGACCATCCGCTCGCGCACGTGTCGGGCGCGCTCAACGCTGTGGTTGCCGAGGGCAATTTCGTCGGACGGTTGCTTTTCCAGGGCGCGGGCGCGGGTGACGGCCCGACGGCCTCCGCCGTCGTCGCCGACCTGATCGACATCGCGCGCGGCGAATTCGGCCCGCCTTACGCGATGCCCGCCGCCAGCCTGACCGCGCAGCCTGCTGCCGATAGCGGCGAGCGACGCGGCCGCGCCTATCTGCGTTTCATGGTCGCGGATAAGGTTGGCGTCCTGGCCGAAATCGCGGCGGCGATGCGCGACGCCGGGGTCTCGATCGAAAGCCTGATGCAGCGCGGCGCCGCAGCCGACGGCAGCGTGCTGGTCGCAATCGTCACACACGAAGGGCCCGAACGCTCGGTAGCGCACGCCCTCGACAAGCTGCGCGGCTCACCCAGCCTAGCCGGCGAGCCGCTATGGATGCATATTCTCGGTTAGTTCTTGCCGAGCGCAGACCGCCAAGTGTCCATCGGATCCTCGGTCGACCGCAATACCGTATGCCGTTTCGAAGTGCACCGTTTTGCGCCGACGACGTTGCACTTGCTGCCATCATCGGCGAGCGCGCGATCCTTGATCGAATAGCCGTCGCTTGCCGATGCCGGGATTCGGTATCGTGCAGCGCAGGCGCCGGCGCATTTGCGCGGTTTGGCCGGCGGCAGCGTGAAGTTGGACAGCGCTGCGCTGGCCGAAAGCATCATGACGATTGAAAGCGTGACCATCGACAACCAACCCTGTTCGGCGCTGCACCACTGCAACGATTAACCGGGTGAAATGTTGCCGAAATTCCAACGTTCGTAGTTAAGGCTCCAACCGCCCTGTTGGCGCATCGCCGCCGTCGAGCGGGATCGCGACGCGGCCGGACTTGTCGGACTTTTTACGGAATGCGCGCTTGGCTACATCGACCGCGCCTTTGACCATCGGGACGATCGGCGGGCCGAACCCGACGACGCAGTTGCGGCTGATCGGGCACGGAGTCGCCATGTTTGCGAGAGCGCCGGTGCCGGTCAGATAGGGGTTTGACTTCATCGGCCCCTTCGACCGCACCGAGTCGGGATCGGGCAGCCGCAGCGACGCCTGCGGGTCTGGCGTGCCGCAAACGACGATATCGTCCCCCTTTCCAACGGCTTCGCCCGGCCGACGCTCCGGCACGCAGGTCTGGCCCGGCGCCGGCGTCAAGATCGACCAGCGATCGGGCTGGGGCGGCGCAGCGGCCGGCGCAGCGCTTTGCAGGATGAGGAGCAGTGCGATCATGGCCAAGAGGTGATCCGCGAATGCGGCGGTTTTCAGGCCACCACGCGGGGCACGCCAAGCCGCGGAATGTCGATCGCCGGACACCGATGCATCACGACCTTCAACCCCGCCGCTTCAGCGCGCGCCGCCGCTTCCTCGTTGATCACGCCCAATTGCATCCACACCGCCTTGGCGCCGACAGCGATCGCCTCATCAACCGCCTCGCCCGCCGCGAGTGGTCGGCGGAAGATGTCGACGATGTCGATCGGGACGCCGATCTGCGCCAACTCGCGGAACACGAACTCACCATGGACGTGCTCGCCGGTGATCTGCGGGTTGACCGGAATGACGCGGTACCCGTGGCGCTGGAGCATCGCCATCACGCCATAGCTGGGCCGATCGGGCCGGTCGGACGCGCCGACCATCGCGATCGTGCGCGCATTGGTCAGCAGCTCCCGGATATCGGCATCGGACGTCAGCGGCATCAACGGGGCTCCTTCAGCCAAGACTCGACGCGCCCGGCAATCTCTACGAACGCCGCGCCTTCGGGCGCGTTCCCGGCGGCGGGGGGTGTCCCCGCATCCGACGCGGCGCGGATGGCCATCGCCAGCGGCACGCGGCCGAGGAACGGCACGCCAAGCTCCCTGGCGGCGGCTTCCGCCCCGCCCTGCCCGAACGGATCGGACACCTCGCCGCAATGCGGGCAGGCATAACCGGCCATATTCTCGACCAACCCGATCACGGGCACCCCGGCCTTGGCGAACAGGTCGATCGCGCGCCGCGCGTCGATCAGCGCGAGATCCTGCGGCGTCGAAACGATCACCGCGCCAGCCGGCTTGTATTTCTGGATCATCGTCAGCTGCACGTCGCCGGTGCCAGGCGGCATATCGACCACGAGCGTATCGGCGGTTCCCCAATCGCCCTCGATCAACTGTCCCAGCGCGCTCGCCGCCATCGGCCCGCGCCACGCGATCGCCTGGCCCGGCGCGACCAATTGCCCCATCGACAGGATCGGCACGCCATAGGGCGTCGCGACCGGGATCATCGTCTTGTCGCGCGCTTCCGGTTTCGACCCTTCGACGCCCATCAAAGTCGGCTGCGACGGGCCGTAGATGTCCGCATCGACCAGCCCGACCTTGCGCCCGCCCCGCGCCAGCGCCACCGCGAGGTTGGCGGCGACGGTCGACTTACCGACCCCGCCCTTGCCGCTCGCCACCGCGATCAGCCGCCGGCCGACGCGCTCGCTGGTCATCGCGATCCGCACCTCGGCGACCCCGGGTGCGGCCAGCGCAGCGGCGCGCACCGCCGCCTCCATTGCCTCGCGCTCACTTGTGTCAAAACCGGTCACGTCGAGGATCACGCTTGCCCGCGCGCCCTCCAGTTTCACGGTCGCCCGCGCGCCCGCCGCCGCGGCGATACTGGCCTTTAGCCGTGTCTCGATGTCCATCGCAGGCGAGATAGTCGCCCCATCGCCGCTTGCCACTGTTTTTCCGCGGCAAGACACCTATAAGAGCATGCATGACGACCGCACGTGCCTGGTGGCGCCCGATCCCCCTATTCATGGCCAAGCCGAAAAGCCCCTGGGGCGGCGGTGGTAGCGGCGATGACGCCGGTGATCCTAAAGGTGACCCCAAAGACGAGGGCGGCACCCCGAATGACGACGCGGCGGGCCCGCGCAATCCGTGGGCGCAGCCGCCCGGCGGACGGGCGCGCTCGGGCCGCGTATCCTCGCTCGACGATTTGCTGAAGCGCGCCCGGTCCGGCGGCGGCGGTGGCGGTGGCGGTGGCGGTGGCTTCAAGCTGCCCGGTGGCGCCGGCTCGCGCAACATGTGGCTGGGTGGTGCTGGTCTGGTGCTGGTCGCCTGGATCGGGCTGACCAGCTTTCATGTGATCGGCCCGCAGGAACGCGGCGTCGTCACCTATTTCGGCAAATATTCGGGTACGCTATCGCCCGGCTGGAACACCACGCTCCCCGCACCGATATCATCGGTGCAGGTCGTGAATATCGACCAGATCAGATCCTTCCAATTCCCTGAGAACGAGGGTTCCAACCTGGTGCTGACTGAGGACCAGTATCTGGTCGATCTCGGTTATACGGTGCGTTGGCGCATCGTCGATCCGCAGCAATATGTATTCGAGCTCAAGGGCCCCGACGATACCGTCAAGGCAGCGGCTGAAAGCGCGGTCCGCGCCGCCGTCGCTACCACGTCGCTCGACAAGGTCATCGGCAACGGCAAGGCTGACATCGAAACGCAGGTCAAGAATTCGATGCAAAAAGTGCTCGACGAGTATCAAGCCGGCATCTTGATCGTCGGGGTTTCGCTAAACAACGCGTCGGCGCCTGCCGCGGCGATGGATGCATTCAAGGACGTGTCTGTCGCGCAGCAAGAGGCCGCGAACAGCGTCAATGCCGCTCGCGCCTGGGCGCAGCAGCTTCTGCAGGGGGCGGAGGGCGAAGCCGGCTCGTTCGACCGCGTCTATGTGCAGTACAAGCTTGCGCCCGACGTGACGCGTCGCCGCATGTATTACGAAACAATGGAACAGGTCTTGGGGCAGACCAATAAGACCATCATCGAGCCGCGTGGCGTCGCGCCTTATCTGCCGATCCCGCCGGGCAGGGCTCTGCCCAGCGCTCCACAGGGAGGTCAGTGATGTCCAATTGGCCTCGCAACCCGATCACGCTCGGCATCGTCGCCCTGTTGTTGGTGATTCTATTGGCCAGCACGGTCGCGATCGTGCCCGAAACGCGCCAGGCGGTAATCGTTCGACTCGAAAAGCCGCTGGTGAAGGTGAATGCCTATCACAATGGCGAAAAGCTGGGCCAGACCGGCGCTGGCATCATTGCACGCGTTCCATTCATCGACCGTATCGTCTGGCTCGACAAGCGCGTGCTCGACGTCGATCTCAACAATTTGTCGGTGCTGTCGACCGACCAGCGGCCGCTGGATGTCGATGCCTATGCGCGCTTCCGAATCGTCGATCCGATGCGCGCGCTTCAGGCCGTCGGACTGTCGTCCGGCGCCGAGGAGCGCGTGACGACCGCGCTCGAACAATTGTTCGGATCGGCCGTGCGCAACGAATTGAGCAGCAACACGTTCGCCGATCTGCTCAGCCCCGAACGCCGCAAGGTGATGGATAGCATCCAGTCGCGGCTGCAACAGGTCGCGGCACCCTATGGCGTCGAGATCATCGACGTCCGCATCAAGCATGCCGACTTGCCGGCGGGCACGCCATTGGATTCGGCGATCGCCCGCATGCGTAACGCTCGGTTCCAGCAAGCGCAGGTTATCCGCTCGCAAGGCCAGAAGGCCGCCGCAATCATTCGCGCAGATGCCCAGGCGCAGGCCGCGCAGATCTATGCCCTGGCATTCAACAAGGATCCCGTGTTCTACGATTTCTACCGCGCGATGCAGTCGTACCGGCAGACCTTTGCGCCCAGTACCAAGGATCAGCCCAAGGGCGATACCAATTTGATCCTGACGCCCGACAATTCGTATCTGAAGCAATTCGAAGGCGGGGGAAAATAATCGGCCGATCCGATGGCGAGTTTGATCAATCGCGTTCCTTGCAATTCGTTCATATTCAATCGCCGTTCAGCCTAGACCCGCCACATAGCCGGCCAGACCGGGGTTTCGTCGAGACGAAGAGGAAGACCAAGTTGCGCTACGCTTACGCCATTA
>JBDSWC010000031.1:0-12555 GCA_039926845.1 Sphingomonas sp.
GCGGCGGCGCTTGACCTCGACCACGACGGTGTTCGAGCGCCCGTGGCTGAAGCTCTGCTTCACCTTACCGGTCTCGACCGTGCGCTTCAGCCCCAGCGGCTGGCGCATCCCGAGTTTCGGCTTTTCGTTGTCGGTATCGCTCACTCAAAATCCTTCGTGTCGTCTGCGGCGAGGCCGCTCGTGCTTTGGGCATCGACGGGAAGCGCCGATGCGCCCTGCGAGGTCGTTTCGCAAGGCTCGGTAGTCGGTTCAGGGCCGATAAAATGCCGCCAGCGATCCAGCACCTCTTTGATGCGGCCCGCGGCGGCGGGGTCGGTCACGGCGATGTGTACCACATTTTCGCGGCCAAGCGCCAACGACAATATGGTGCGAGGCAGCGGCAGTGCCAAGCCCTTCTCCCCGGACCCTTCGAGATCGCGTCCCACGCGCCACGCCTGGGCGAGCTTTCCGGCGCCATCGGGGCGGGCATCGGACGCGTGGAGCAGCAGATGGACCTGGCCCGATCGCGCGGCAGCGTCGATTTTCGCGGTGCCGGTGGTAATGTTGCCGGACTTAGCCTCGAGTCCCAGCCGGTCGAGAAACGCGCGCTGCAACTGATCGGCGATTCGCTCGCTCAGGTCGGCGGGAATGGTCAATTCGCTGGTCTTGAACGCGCGCGACAGGGCGCCTTTCAGCTTGCCCTTGGCGATCGCGGTGTCCAGGTCGGCGCGGGGCACGCCGATCCACGCGCCGCGCCCCGGCGCCTTGGCGCGGATATCGGGCAGCACCTGACCGTCCGGCGCGAGCGCCAGACGGATCAGACCCTCGCGCGAACCATGCTCGCGCGACAGGATGCAGGTACGCTCAGGCCCTAGAGCGGTCTCATTGGGAAGGTTCCGCATTAGCGTCCTCCCCCTCAGCCGCGGGCTCGTCTTCGAACCAGTGCGCGCGCGCGGCCATAATGATCTCGTTGCCCTGCTCTTCGGTCAAGCCGTATTCGGCCAACACCCCGCCCTTATGCTCGGGGCGCTTGGGCGCGTCCTCTGCACGGCGGCGCGGTTCCTGGCGCTTCTTTTCGATCAGCTCGTCGGTTGCGAGATCGGCGAGATCGTCGAGTTCCTTGATGCCAGCCTTCCCGAGCGTGACCAGCATCGCCTCTGTCATATACGGCATCGTCGCGAGATCGTCCGACACGCCGAGCGCCTTGCGCTCCTCGCGCGCCGCGGCCTCGCGGCGTTCGAGCGCTTCGCTCGCGCGGCTCTGCAGCTCGGCGGCGAGGTCCTCGTCGAAGCCTTCGATGCCCGAGATTTCCTCGGCCTCGACGTAAGCGACTTCCTCGAGGCTGCCGAAGCCTTCGGCGACCAGCAGCTGCGCGAGCGTCTCGTCGACGTCGAGCTCGGTCTGGAACATCTCGGTGCGCTCCAGGAATTCCTTCTGGCGCTTCTCGCTGGCATCCTGCTCGGTGAGGATGTCGATCGCCTTGCCGGTCAGCTGCGACGCGAGCCGCACATTCTGGCCACGGCGACCGATCGCGAGGCTGAGCTGATCGTCGGGGACGACGACTTCGATGCGATCCTCTTCCTCGTCGATCACGACGCGGCTGACGCTGGCCGGCTGGAGCGCGTTGACGACGAAGGTCGCGGTGTCTTCCGACCAGGGGATGATGTCGATCTTCTCGCCCTGCATTTCCTGGACGACCGCCTGGACGCGGCTGCCCTTCATGCCGACGCAGGCGCCGACCGGGTCGATGCTGCTGTCGTGGCTGATCACGCCGATCTTGGCGCGCGAACCCGGATCGCGGGCGGCTGCCTTGATCTCGATGATGCCGTCGTAGATTTCGGGCACTTCCTGCGCGAACAGCTTCTTCATGAAGTCGGGATGCGCGCGGCTGAGGAAGATTTGCGGCCCGCGATTTTCGCGGCGGACGTTGAGGATCAGCGAGCGGATGCGGTCGTTGACGCGCACCACTTCGCGCGGGATCTGCGCGTCGCGGCGAATCACGCCCTCGGCACGGCCCAGATCGACCACGACGTGGCCGAACTCGACGCGCTTCACCACGCCGGTGATGATCTCACCCATGCGATCCTTGAATTCCTCGAACTGGCGCTCGCGCTCGGCGTCGCGGACCTTCTGGAAGATCACTTGCTTGGCGGCCTGCGCGGCGATGCGGCCGAACTCGATCGGGGGCAGCGGATCGACGATATAGTCGCCGATCGCGGCGCCCGGCTGGAGCTTCTCGGCACCCTTCAGGTCGACCTGCTTGAAATAATCATCGACCGCCTCGACCACTTCGACGACGCGCCACAGGCGGAGGTCGCCGGTCGTAGCATCGAGCTTGGCGCGGATGTCGTTCTCGGCGCCGTAGCGTGCCTTGGCAGCGCGCTGGATCGCGTCTTCCATCGCCTCGATGACGATGCCCTTGTCGATCATCTTTTCGGTCGCGACCGCATTGGCGATCGCGATCAGCTCGGCACGGTTGGCGGTAACGCCAGTCGTTCCTGGGGTGGCCATCAGTCCTGTCCTTCTTCTTCGGATTCCCCGTCCGCGTCCGCGGACAAGATTTCATCGGCGCCCTCGTCCGAGAGCGGCGCGGTTGCAGCCAAAAGCCTGTCGGTGATCAGCAGCTTGGCGTCGGCGACCTGGTCGAACCCGATCGTCATGCGCTCATGCTTCTTGACGTCGATCGCGATGCGGTGGCCGTCGACCCCGGCCAGGTCGCCGGTCAATTGCTTGCGGCCGTCGACCTCGTCCACCAGCTTGATCCGCGCCTCGTGCCCCGTCCAGTCGGCGAAGTCCTTGAGTCGCGTCAGCGGTCGGTCGATCCCCGGCGACGACACTTCGAGGCGATAGGCCTCCTCGATCGGGTCGATTTCATCGAACTTGTCCGAAATCCGCCGCGACAATTCGGCGCAATCGTCGATCATCAGCTGGCGTGTATCGGGGCGTTCGGCCATCACCTGGAGCGTCAAGTCGTCCCCGCCACCAAACATCCGCACGCGCACGAGATCGAAGCCGAGCGCTTGCGCTTCGGGCTCGATCAATTGCGTCAGTCGGGCGATGTCCGCCATCGGGGTTCCATGACAAGCAGGTTCGGCGCCGGGAAGCTGAAGCTTCCCGACCTCTTCACCTGGCGATGTAGAGATTGTGGCGATGATATAGGCTGGTCGCGTCACGCTGGCAAGCGGGCAACCTTACGTCGTACGGCGGCGTAGTGATCATCGGTTACCGGAGATACCTGGATGTTGCGCTTCGCCCTGCTCGGTCTGTTCATCGCTACCGCCTGCTCCGCCGCACCGCAGGATGCGAATCGCGCTGCCGACAAACCATCGACCAAAGTACCGAAGAATTCGCCGCTCGAGCCGAACATCGCCAATGTCCCCGCGAAGACAGGCCGCGCCAATCTTTCGCCGAGCGCGCCGCCGTTCACCATCACGACGATCGGCACGTTAGACGAGCCATTCGCGATGGCGTTCCTGCCGGACGGATCGCTGCTGGTGACTGAGAAAGCGGGCAAGCTCAAACGCCGCTCGTCAGATGGCAAGGTGACGGAAATCACCGGCGTGCCCAGGGTCGCGACGGGCGGACAAGGCGGGTTACTCGATATAGCCGCGGCACCCGATTTCGCATCCAGCCGTCAAGTCTATTTCACATACTCAGAACGCGGGGAGGGCGGCAGTCAGCTGGCACTCGCCAGCGCGAAAATCGACTGGATTGCGCGCGTTCAATGTAGACAGTCTCCCTGCCCGAAAGACGCGATTGGCGCCGGATCGCTTTCAGCCTTTAAAGTGATCTGGCGCTCCGGCTCGGGCGGTCCGGGCGGGCAGTTCGGCGCGAACATCCTTTTCTCGCCCGACGGCCAATATCTGTTCCTGAGTTCGGGCGAGCGCCAGCGCTTCACCCCGGCACAGGACCCGAAACAGGCGCTCGGCAAGATCCTGCGCCTGACGCTCGACGGCAAGGCAGCGCCGGGCAATCCGCTGTTCGACAAGGGCGGAGTCGAGGCGATGACCTGGTCGACCGGGCATCGCAACCCCTACGGCATGGTGTTCACCCCCGACGGGCGGCTGTGGGAGGAGGAAATGGGACCGCGCGGCGGCGACGAACTCAACCTGGTCCTGCAAGGCAAGAATTACGGCTGGCCAATCGTTTCCAACGGCGACAATTATTCGGGCCAGCCGATCCCCGACCATCCGAGCAAGCCCGAGTTCGAGGCGCCGAAATTGTGGTGGAACCCGTCGATCTCGCCGGGCGGAATGATCTATTATTCCGGCGCGATGTTCCCGAAGTTGAAGGGGTCGCTGCTGATCACCGCGATGTCCGACGCGGGGCTGATGCACGTGACGCTGTCGGGGGATAGCGCGAGCCCAGCGCATTTCTGGGGCTTCGGCACGCGGCTTCGCGATATCGCACAAGCGCCCGACGGCTCGATCTGGCTGCTCGAGGATGCGGGCAAGCTCGTTCGGCTCACGCCTAAGCCTTGACCACGAAGTGATGCATCGCACGACAGCGGGCCGGAGCCCCCCCGCGGATATTTGCCAACGGCGACGAGCATCTACTAGAACCGGGCGATAATCAGTTGTTCAATGTCATGACGCGGGGTGGCGGAACGATGACCAACTTTGACGACGCGCCGGTGATCGACGCGCCTGATACGGCCATGTCGGTGCCGGTCATCGACCTTTCGCAAGATGCAGCAGCGGTAGTCCACCAGATCGGCAGCGCATGCAGGGACTGGGGCTTCTTCCAGATCGTCGGGCACGGCGTGGACAGCGCGCTGATCGATCGCGCGATGGCCGCCACCCGGCACTTCTTCGCTTTGCCCTATGATGCCAAGCGCGCGCTGTTGCGCAGCCGTGACAACCCCTGGGGCTATTACGATCGCGAGCTGACCAAAAACGTCCGCGACAAGAAGGAAATCTTCGATATCGGCCCGGAAACTCCGGGCGCGATCATGGATGACGATCCGTTTGCAGGGCAAACGCCCTGGCCGACCGAGCCGAGCGATTTCAAACCGGTCATGCGCGACTATTTCGCGGCGTGCGAGCACGTCGCGGCGCGATTGATCGACGCGGTGTCGCGCAGCCTGGGAGGACCGCGAGCGATCTGCGCAACGCCTTTGCTCCCGCCAACACGAGCTTTCTGCGGCTGAACTATTATCCCGTGCACGATCCGCTAGGCGATGACGCGGACGGCGGAGGCGATCTTGGCGTCCATCATCACACCGACGCCGGTGCGGTCACCGTGCTGTTGCAGGACGGCGTAAGCGGGCTTCAGGTCTATCGCGATGGCGCGTGGTACGGCGTGTCGCCGATCGACGGCGCCTTCGTGATCAACATCGGCGACATGGTTCAGGTGTGGTCGAACGACCTGTACCGCGCCCCGCTCCACCGGGTGCGCGCGATGGATGCCGCCGATCGATACAGCATCCCCTATTTCTACAACCCGGCTTATCACGCCGAGGTAGCCCCGCTTGCCTCTGCGCAGGACCGGAGCGGCGCGGCGCATTATTCGGCCATCGCCTGGGGCGCCTATCGCCGCCGTCGCGCCGACGGCGATTTTGCCGATTACGGTGCCGAGGTGCAGATATCCGACTATCGTCTGTAGCGGTCGCGTCTTGGGCGGCCTTAGTCCCGCACCACCAGATAATTCATCCGCGCCGCCGCGATCGGTTTGGCGGGGTCGTCCTGCCACGCGGTCGCTTCGACATTGGCGACACGGGTACCGAGCCGCGTGACGACACCGCGGCTTCGGGTTTCCTTGTCGCGGCCGCCGCGCATGAAATCGACCGTGACGTTGATCGGCTTGATCTCGCCGCCGCCCTCGCTTTGGAGTGCCCCGTGCAGCGCGACGATCGCCGCCATCTCCATAAGCCCGCTGATCGCGCCACCGTGCAGGAAACCGGGCCGGCCGAGCACTTCGGTCGCGAACGGCATCATCAGCACTGGCGCACCGTCGTCGCCGGGTTCGACGACCAGGCCGAGCAGGTCAGCATAGGGCGGCATCTTCATCATCGCGGATAGCCTTCAGGCGCCATGAAGGTGCCGGCGACATGCGCCAGCGGATCGTCGGGGTCGCCGTCATGCGCTTGTCCGCGCACGAACGCGATCGAGCGCGTTAGTCGATAGCATTCACCGCGCCCGATCACCGTCTTGCCCGGCGTCGCGGGGCGCAGATAATCGACGCGCAGGTCCAGCGTGGCGTGCGCGACGAAGGCGTCGGCGCGCAGCCACACGCCCAGGCTCGTCGCCATGTCCATCAGCGACAGGATCGGGCCGGACGCAATCACGCCGGTGCCGAGATTGCCGACCAGCTTCTCGTCGTAGGGCAGCGACAGCTCGGCCCAGTCGGTCCCGTGCGCATGATATCGGATGCCCAGCGCGCCGCCATGGCCGAGGCCGGCGCGGAAGAAGCGCTCTGGGTCGAAGCCGGTGAAACCACTCATATCTCTCGTGCCCTAGCAACCGGTTGCTCGCACCGCCACCGCCGTCTAGCCTTTCGAAAAAGGAGAGGCGATGCACCCGAGCGTCCATGCGAAGGCGACCCCCGACAAGGCGGCGTTGGTCGTCGCCGAGACCGGCGAGACGTGGAGCTATGCCGAGCTCGACCGCCGCTCAAACCGCGTCGCGCATCTGTTCCGCGCGCGCGGCCTCGCAGTCGGCGATACGGTCGCTTACTTCCTCGACAATGTGCCCGATTTCTTCGCGCTGACCTGGGGCGCGCAGCGTGCGGGGCTGTTCTATGTCTGCATTTCGTCCAAGCTGACCGCGCCCGAGGCGCAGTATATCGTCGAGGATTCGGGGGCGAGGCTGGTCGTGGCCTCGGCCGCGCTGAGCCATGTCGCCGAGCGGCTGGGGCCGATGATCGGCGACCGCGGCAAGCTGGCGCTCGGCGGTGCGGTAATCGGCTGGCAGAGCCTCGAAGACGCGCTCGCCGAACAGCCCGATACCCTGATCGCCGACGAACGCGCCGGTATCGACATGCTTTATTCGTCGGGCACGACCGGGCGGCCCAAGGGCGTGCGCGTCGCCTTGCCCGAGGATCCCAACCCTGCCGCGGACAACCGGCTGGTGCAGCTTGCCGCCGGGCTCTACGGGTTCGGCGCCGACAGCATCTATCTCAGCCCCGCGCCGATGTATCACGCGGCACCCTTGCGATGGTCGATGACGGTCCACCGGCTCGGCGGCACGGTGATCATGATGCAGCATTTCGATCCGCTCGCGGCGCTGGCGGTGATCGAGACGTATCGCGCCAATTGCAGCCAATGGGTGCCGACGCATTTCGTCCGCATGCTCAAGCTGGAGCCGGATATGCGCGCGCGCCACGATATTTCGAGCATGAAAGCCGCGATTCACGCCGCGGCACCCTGCCCGATCCCGGTCAAGGAAAAGATGATCGAATGGTGGGGGCCGGTGATCTACGAATATTATGCGGGGTCCGAAGGCAACGGCTTCACCTCGATCACATCGCAGCAATGGCTCGAGCATAAGGGGTCGGTGGGCAAGCCGGCCTATGGCATCGCCCACATCTGCGGCGAGGACGGCGAGGAGTTGCCGTCGGGCGGCGAAGGCCTGATCTATTTCGAGGGCGGCGGGCAGTTCGAATATCACAACGACCCGGCCAAGACAGCTGAGGCGAGGAACGCGCACGGCTGGTCGACGCTCGGCGATATCGGGCGGCTCGACGAGGACGGGTTTCTCTACCTGACAGATCGCAAGAGCTTCATGATCATTTCGGGCGGGGTTAATATCTACCCGCAGGAAATCGAGAACCGGATCATCACGCACCCCAGGGTCGCCGACGTCGCGGTGATCGGCGCGCCCGACCCCGAGATGGGCGAGCGCGTCGTCGCGGTGGTCCAGCCGGTGGATATGGCCGAGGCGGGGCCGGCGCTGGCTGAGGAGATCACCGCCTGGTGTCGCGAGGAACTGTCGGGCGTGAAGATGCCGCGCCAGATCGACTTCACCGCCGAACTGCCGCGGCACGCCACGGGAAAACTCTACAAGCGCCTGCTAAGGGATCAGTATTGGGGCAACAAGGAAAGCCGCATCGTATGACCGAAGATCGCGTATCGACCACCGTCACCGACCAGATCGCCGACGTCCGCCTGACCCGCGCCGACAAGATGAACGCGATCGACCCGGCGATGTTCGCTGCGATCGGCGCAGCGATCGACAGCCTCGCGACCCGCACCGACGTGCGCTGCGTCGTGCTGTCGGGTGAGGGCAAGGCGTTCTGCGCGGGGCTCGACATGGCGAGCATGCAGGCGGGCGGATCGGGCACCGGACGCGGGCGCAACGACCAGGGCAGCATCCTGCCCCAGCACGTCACTTGGGGCTGGCGCAATCTGCCGATGCCGGTGATCGCCGCGGTGCACGGCGTCGCGTTCGGCGGGGGGTTCCAGATCATGTCGGGCGCCGACATCCGGATCGCCGCACCAGGCTGCCGCTTCGCGATCCGCGAGAGTTATTGGGGGCTGGTCCCCGACATGGCGGGCTGGCCCATCTGGCGCGGACTGGTGCGCGACGACGTGCTGCGCGAGCTGGCTTACACGGCGCGAGAATTCGACGCCGACGAGGCGCTGGCCCACGGCTTCATCACCCGCATCGCCCAGGATCCGCACGCCGCCGCGATGGCGCTGGCGACCGCGATCGCCGGCCGCAGCCCGCACGCGATCCGCGGCATCAAGCGGCTCGCTAACGCCGCGCACGACGCGGACCCGCGCGCGTTGCTGCAAATGGAGACGGACGAACAAGTCGCGGTGATCGGCAAGCCCAACATGATGGAAGCAGTCGCCGCCAACATGGGCAAGCGTGCGGCGGTGTTCCGGGACTAACTCAGCCGTAAGCGCGCGCGAAGAACACGATCGTCGTCACTCCGGTCACCAGCAAGGTCCACGCGCGCACCCACCCGGCGGGCAGCTTTTTGCCGATATGCGCGCCCGCCCAGCCGCCCACGACAGCGCCCGCCAGCATCGGCAGGCACGCCCACCATCGCACCATCCCGGCGGCGATGAAGACGATCGCTGCGGCCAGGTTCGCAACCGCCAGCATCAGCGTGCGGGGCGCGAACATCTCGCGCGGGGTATGCCCGGCAAGCAGGCCATAGGTCGCGGTCATCATCAGCCCGACGCCGCCGCCGAAATACCCACCATAGATGCCGAGCAGCATCTGCGCGCTCAGCAGTGTCCGCCGTCCGATCGTCACGCGATCTTGCAGCCACGCCGCTGCGCGCTTGCCGAACGCGAGCACGACGAATGCGTAGAGGACCAGCCACGGGATGATGACGTCGAAGGCATGGCTGGGCGTCGCCACGAGCAACACGCTCCCCACCAGCCCGCCGGCGAAAGTGATCGCCGCGAGCAGCTTGATCGACACCCCGCTGAGTGGCGCCAATTCGTCGCGAAACGCCCAGGCGCTGGTCCCGGCGCCGGGCAGCAGCGCGACGTTCGACGTCGCATTGGCGACATTGGCGGGTAGCCCAAGCGCGAGCAACGACGGCAGGGTCGCGAACGTCCCCCCGCCCGCCAGCGCGTTCATCGCGCCGCCGACGAAGCCGGCCGCGAGGGCAAAAAGCAGAGAGACGATGGTCACAACCGCTCATCGCGGCCAGGCCCGGCTTTGTCCATGACACAAAGAGCCGCCGGCCTTGCGACCGGCGGACTCTCCTACGCGGTACTAACCTGCAAGGTCAGGCGAAGCGAACGCGCGTCGTCACCTTCGGGCGGCGGCGCACGGTATAGCCGAGCCCGGCGAAGCCGACGAGCATCAATGCCCAGGTCGCCGGTTCCGGCACTGCCGTCGTCAGGTTGGCGGTGCCGTTGAAATTCCCCGATCCAGCACCGAACGTCAGGTCGTAGCGGACGGTTGTCGAGAACGGGAGCGAGAGGGTTAGCGGGTTGATCCCGGTGAACAGACCCGTCGAATTGAAAGCGGAAGATTGCAGTTGCGTACCCCCGAACAGCGCGTTCGACGAACTGAAGTAGGTGCTCAGGACTGCGGTAGCGTTCGAAATTGTGTTCGACGTGAACGCGCTTTGCAGGAAGCCGCTGAACGAACTCAGATCGGTCTGCGTGATGTAGATGCTCAGCGTGCCGCCGTTACCGCCGGCCTGCTGGATATTGACCGATTGGGTCAACAGATTGGGTCGCAGCACCAGCGGGAAACCGGTGCCGTTGGTGTTAAAGAAATAACCGCCGGTGGTCGTGTTGTAGTTCGCCGAACCGGTAGCTGCATCCGACGCGACTTGCGTGATCGGGCCACCGTTGAATGAAACACCGATGAAGATACCAGCCGATGCCGGCGTCGCGGCGGCAAGAGCAAGGCTGGACGCCGCCAACGCGAAAAGAAAACGCTTCATACGCAACCCCTTTACTGGACCGCGCACCGACGACGACCGTCGAGCATCGCTCCTGCGACGACGCGGAACGGGCCCTCAATGGCCCGCCAACATCGTCGACAGGATGCAAGACGTTAATTTGCCGTAAAGGTTGCATCTCCTGACGAGCTTTTCTGCGCCTGCAGCATATTGTCCGGTTTTGGGACAAAATGCGCGGTGCGGAATGGCTCAATGAAAGCTGGTTTGATCTTGGTGTCCGGCGCCCTGCCGCGGCTCGGCGGCTTCGGCCAACGCCGGCGGGACGTTCGGCACCGACAGCTCAATAAGTTTCGCTGGTGGCGCCGCAGAGCAGCTACACCTACACGTTCCGCTTCAGCTAGCCGAGCGCCGCAAGCTTTTCCTCGGCCTGGCGGTCGAGTTCGGCACGGCTCTTCTTCTCGCTGGCGGTCTTGAGCTGACCGCACGCTGCATCGATATCGCGCCCGCGCGGGGTGCGGACCGGCGCCGAGATGCCCGCCTCGAAGACGATGTTCGAAAACGCCCGCACGCGCTCGGGCGTCGACGTGTCGTAGGGGGCGCCTGGCCACGGGTTGAACGGGATCAGATTGACCTTGGCGGGCAGCTTATACTTGCGGATCAGCCGGACGAGCTCGCGCGCGTCCTCGTCGGAATCGTTCTTGTCCTTGAGCATCACATATTCGAATGTGATGCGCCGGGCGTTGTTGGCGCCGGGATAGTCGGCGCATGCCTGAAGCAGTTCCTCGATCCCGTATTTGCGGTTCAGGGGCACGATCTCGTCGCGAACTTCCTTGGTCACCGCGTGGAGCGAGACCGCAAGGTTCACCCCGATCTCTTGGCCCGCGCGCGCCATCATGGGCACCACGCCCGAGGTGCTAAGCGTGATGCGCCGCTTGCTGAGCGCCAGGCCGTCGCCGTCCATCACGAGCTTCAGCGCGTCGCGGACATTGTCGAAATTATAGAGCGGTTCGCCCATCCCCATCATCACGATGTTGGTCAGCATCCGCCCCTCGGGCTGGCTCGGCCACTCGCCGAGCGAGTCGCGCGCGAGCATGACTTGCCCCACGATCTCCGCGGGTGTCAGGTTGCGGACCAGCCGCATCGTGCCCGTATGGCAGAACCGGCAGTTGAGCGTGCAGCCGACCTGGCTCGACACGCACAAGGTCCCGCGATCGGCATCCGGGATGAACACCATCTCGTAATCCTGCGCGTCGGGGGAGCGCAGCAGCCATTTACGCGTGCCGTCGGTCGACACTTGCGTCTCGATCACGTCGGGCCGGCTGATCACGAAGCGGTTGGCGAGCCAGGCGTGCAGCGTCTTCGAAATATCGGTCATCACCGAAAAGTCGGTCGCGCCGCGATTGTAGATCCAGTGGAACAGTTGCTTGGCGCGCAGCTTGGCCTGTTTGGGCTCGAGCTGCGACGTCTCGAGCGCCATGCGCAAGTCGTCCTTGGACAGTCCCAGCAAGTCGATCCGACCGTCGGCGCGCGGCACGACGGCGCGGGGCACGGGTACGGGATCGATATGCCCGGGAATGGGCATCAGGGCCGACGACGCTGTCTGCATGGCGGCGCACATAGGCTAAAAGTGCGGGCTTTTCTAGGGCGGGTTAACGCTAACGGCGGCACGCCAAGGCAGCGGCGTCGATCGCGGTGGCGGCGCCCGACAGCGCGTAGGTATCGGCGAATGGCGATCCATCGCGGCCCAGCGCTTCGACGCTAAGCGAGCGGCTCGACCGCATCGCCGCGACGATCGCGGCGTCGGTGCGCGCATCGGGCGCCCAGGCGTCGGCATCGCCCGCGACCAGGTCGAACCGCCGCTCGCCGACCGACAGCGTAACGCGAGCGGTGCCGGCGCGCGCGCGGCTGAGGCGGACGTGGAGCTGGTTGCGGACGTTCTGGCCAGGCCACGCGGCGATGCTGAGGAAGCCCGCGCGCTGGGCGGGATCGACCGGCTGCGCGATCGCATAGCAGCGACGCGGGTTCGCATCGCTGAACGCCCCCCAACCGCCGTACACGCCAATCGTCTCGCGCGCGCCGAGCAACAGCAGCGCGACCAACACGCTCATACGCGTTCCCCGCCGCCGCCGAGATGGACGATCGTCTCGACCCCGCGTTCGATCATTACCAGCGATCCTTGCGGCAGATGCCCGGCCGCCGGCGCACCGAAGCGCTCGACGACCGCTGCGCCGGTCATCACCCCGCGCATCACGCGGCTCGAAA
>JBDSWC010000032.1:0-18368 GCA_039926845.1 Sphingomonas sp.
GCAAGGGCAAGGCAAAGCCGATCGCCGGCAAGAAGAAGTAAGCTCGCAGCCGTTCCCGGGCGGCTCGCTTCCTTGTAGATAAGGTCAGGAATTACCAAATGGCACGTGAACCGCAGCGCATTAAGCGCCGTGAGCGCAAGAACATCACCGCCGGCGTCGCGCATGTGAACGCCAGCTTCAACAACACCATGATCACCATCACCGATGCCCAAGGCAACACCATTTCGTGGTCGTCCGCCGGCATGATGGGGTTCAAGGGATCGCGCAAGTCGACTCCGTATGCGGCCCAGGTCGCAGCGGAAGACGCGGGCAAGAAGGCCGCCGAGCACGGCGTCCGCACGATCGAGGTCGAAGTGAAGGGTCCGGGTTCGGGCCGTGAGTCGGCGCTTCGTGCGCTGCAAGCGGTCGGTTTCCAGATCACGTCGATCCGCGACGTGACCTCGATCCCGCACAACGGCGTTCGCCCATCGAAGCGCCGCCGCGTCTGATTTTTTACGTTATCGTGCCGGCGGACGCGCCGGCGCGCTTTTGATACCCGGCCGCTTCACCGTCTCAAGCGGCCCAACCCAGGGGACGAGAACTTTGTCCGTCAACGCAAAAAACTGGCAAGAACTGAAGAAGCCCAACGCGCTCGACAAGAAGGGCGGAGAGGGCAAGTCGAAGGCGACCTTCGTCGCCGAGCCGCTCGAGCGGGGTTTCGGCCTCACGCTTGGCAACGCGCTGCGCCGCGTTTTGTTGTCGTCGCTCCAGGGCGCGGCAGTCACCTCGATCAAGATCGAGAACGTGCTGCACGAGTTCAGCAGCCTGGCCGGTGTGCGTGAAGACGTCACCGACATCGTGCTCAACATCAAGCAGTTGGCGATCCGCATGCAGGGCGAAGGCCCGAAGCGCCTTCAGCTGTCCGCGACCGGCCCAGCCGACGTCAGGGCGGGCGACATTGCAGTGTCGGGCGATATCGAGGTGATGAACCCCGAACTGCTGATCTGCCACCTCGATGAAGGCGCGACGCTCAACATGGAGCTGACCGCCGATGTCGGTAAGGGCTATGTCGCCGCGGTCGCCAACCGTCCGGCAGATGCGCCGATCGGCCTGATCCCGATCGACGCGCTCTACTCACCGGTTCGCCAGGTGTCGTACAAGGTCGAGAACACCCGCGTCGGGCAGGAGCTCGATTACGACAAGCTGACGCTGTCGATCGAGACCGACGGCACGGTGACCCCGGAGGACGCGCTCGCTTATGCTGCGCGCATTCTGCAGGACCAGCTCGCGCTGTTCGTCCACTTCGACGATTCGGCGATCACGCGCTCGGCGCCGATCGGCATCGCCGCGGCCCCGGCCGAGAGCGGCGGCGTCGCCGGCGATACGCAGCAGATCAACCGTTACCTGCTCAAGAAGGTCGACGAGCTCGAACTGTCGGTGCGCTCGGCCAACTGCCTCAAGAACGACAACATCATCTATATCGGCGATCTGGTCGGCAAGACCGAAGCCGAGATGCTGCGCACGCCGAACTTCGGCCGCAAGTCGCTCAACGAGATCAAGGAAGTGCTGTCGAGCATGGGGCTGCGTCTGGGCATGGAAATCCCGGGTTGGCCGCCTGAAAACATCGAAGAGATGGCGAAGAAGCTCGAACAGGAAATCATGGGTTAACGCCCTTCTTGCCGTCATCCCCGCGAAAGCGGGGACCCAGCTCCTACCATTGGAACTGGGAAGGACGGCGGGAGATGGGCCCCCGCTTTCGCGGGGGTGACGTAAAAATTGAGTGGGCCACGTCCTCACCTGGATCGGGGTACCTTGCACGGCCCCCCTACGAACGAAGGAATGAACCATGCGCCATAAAGTAGGCGGTCGTAAACTTCAGCGGACCTCGGCACACCGCGCTGCGCTGTTCCGCAACATGGCGGCGGCGCTGATCAAGCACGAGCAGATCACCACCACCGTCGCCAAGGCGAAGGAACTGCGCCCTTATGTCGAGAAGCTGGTGACGCTGGCGAAGAAGGGTGGCCTGTCCAACCGTCGCCTCGCGCACGCGCGGTTGCTCGACGATACGCAGCTGGTGAAGCTGTTCGACGTGATCGGCGCGCGCTACGCCGACCGTAACGGCGGCTATATCCGCGTGATCAAGGCCGGCATCCGTATGTCGGACGCCTCGCCGATGGCGATCATCGAATTCGTCGACCGCGACGTGTCGGCGAAGGGTCAGGATTCGGGTCCGGTGATCGTGGATGAGGATTATAGCGAGGCGGCCTAAGCCGCAGCCTGGCTGCGGCGAGGCTTGAGCCTCGCTCGGCCGGCAGCGCTACAAGCGCTGGCCGACGCCGCGGCTGTGCCGCGGCGTAGATAATGAAAAGGCCGCGCGTCCGATGGGAGGCGCGGCCTTTTCTTTGTCTCGGCCCGCGTTTCGCCGTTTCGGGGCTAGCGCGCGCTAGCCCCGTGCGGCTCAACGACAGCGAACCGGGTCGCTGTTCTGATCGATCGACTTGCCGAGCAGGGCGCCGAGCGCGCCGCCGATCAGCGTGCCGCCGACCCGGTTGCGGCCGCCGTCGATGACGTTGCCCAGGATGCCGCCGCCGGCCGCGCCGATGATCAGGCCGGTCGTGCCGTCGTTGCGCTTACAATAGTAACGGCCGTCCGATCCGCGATAGACCTGGTCGTTGGTCGACAGGACGCGCTCTTGATAGCGGGGATCGTCACGATAATAGCGCGTCGCGTCATAATCGGTGCGATACCGCGGGTCGTTATAGGGATCGTCGTAGCTCGAATTAGGATAGCGCGGATTGTTGTAGCTCGACCGGCGCTGGTCGCGGCGCTGCGCTGCTTCATAGATCGCGCGTTCGCGGTCATAGGTGCGCTGTGCGGCGTCGAAACGGCGCTGTTCGGAATAGGTTTGCGCGGCGGCAGGAACTGCCGGGACGGCAACCGCCGACAGAGCGATCGCTGCAGCCGACAGGGCTAAGGGTAGGGTACGCAACATGGTCATTCTCCTTGGATTACCCCGACACAACGCGCCAACGTCGATACGGGTCCGTTCCGGCTTTAACTGTTCGGTTTGAACCTCTCCTGACGCCTGATAGAGGCTGAGGTTCATCCCGATTGCGGAGTGCCCGATGCACCGAATCCTGCCGCTGACGCTGGTCGTGCTGACCGCTCCCGCCCTTGCCCAAACGAGTCCGATGACCGCCATGACCTATCCGACCACCGAAGCCGGCACGACCGTCGACGAGCAATTCGGGGTAAAGGTCGCCGATCCGTATCGCTGGCTGGAGAACGACGTCCGCACCGATGCGAAGGTCGCGGCTTGGGTGGCGGCCGAGAATCAAGTGACCGACACGTACCTCGCAACACTGCCCGGCCGCGACATCTTCAAGGCGCGGTTGAAGACGCTGATCGATTACGAACGGTACGGGTTGCCGGTGAAGAAGGGCGGCCGCTATTTCTTCCTTCGCAACACCGGTCTGCAGAACCAATCGGTTCTTTACACGCGCACGACCGTCATCGGACCGGCGCGCGTGCTGATCGATCCCAACGGCTGGTCGAAGGACGGTGCCACGGCGCTGGGCGAATGGGCGCCGAGCGAGGACGGCAAATACCTTGTCTATGCAATCCAGGACGGCGGTACCGATTGGCGTACGGTCAAGGTGCTCGATGTCGATAGCGGCAAGGTGCTCGACGACACCGTCGAGTGGGTCAAATTCTCCGGCCTTTCATGGGCGAAGGACGGGTCGGGCTTCTACTATTCACGCTTCCCGGCACCGCCCGAAGGCAAGAAGTTCCAGTCGCTCAACGAAAACCAGGCAACATATTTCCACAAGCTCGGCCAGCCGCAATCGGCCGATAAGCTGATTTACGCCACCCCCGACCAGCCCAAGCGCGGACACAGCGCGCTGGTGACCGATGACGGCAAGTGGCTGGTCATCACGACTGCCGAGGGCACCGACAACCGCTACGAGATCACCGTCATCGACCTGACCGCGCCGACGCGCGGGCCGCGCACGATTTTCAAGGGCCTCGATTATCAGTGGAGCTTTGCCGGCAACGTCGGCGGCAATTTCTATTGGGTGACCAACAAGGACGCGCCGCGGCTGCGCGTGGTATCGACCAACCTGTATGCGCGCTCGGCCGAGGCGCCGGTGGTCGAGGTCGTGCCGCAGAACAAGGCAGTGCTCGACGGCGCGACGATCGTCGGCGGCAAGCTGGTCACGCAATATCTGGTCGACGTGAAGAGCGAGGTCCGCCGTTTCACGCTCGACGGCAAACCCGACGGGACGGTGACGCTCCCGGGCATTGGATCGGTCGGCGGGTTCGGCGGCGAGGCGGACGATCCCGAGACCTTCTACAGCTTCACCAGCTACAACCAGCCGACGACGATCTATCGCTACGACGTCGATACGGGGAAATCGTCCGCATGGACGCAGCCCAAGGTCGCGTTCGATCCTGCCGACTATGTCGTCAGCCAGGTCTTCTACGCGTCGAAGGACCGCACGCGCGTGCCGATGTTCATCGTCCGCAAGAAGGGCACCAAGGGTCCCGCGCCGACCTTGCTGTACGCCTATGGCGGGTTCAACATCACGATGGAGCCGGCCTTCTCCGCCACGCGGATCGCGTGGCTGGAGCAGGGCGGGGTCTATGCCGTCGCCAACATCCGCGGCGGTGGTGAATATGGCAAGCCGTGGCACGACGGCGGGCGGCTGGCGAACAAGCAGAACGTGTTCGACGATTTCATCGCGGCGGGCGAGTATCTGAAGGCCAAGGGCTATACCGGCAAGGAGCAGCTCGCGATCATGGGCGGGTCGAACGGCGGGCTGCTCGTCGGCGCGGTGGTCAACCAGCGGCCCGATCTGTTCGCCGCCGCGCTGCCGCAGGTCGGGGTGATGGACATGCTGCGCTTCGACCGCTTCACCGCGGGACGCTATTGGGTCGACGATTACGGCTATCCGTCGAAGGAAGCCGATTTCCGCGCGCTGTGGAAATACTCGCCGTACCATAACATCCGGACGGGCAAGCGGTACCCGGCGATCCTCGCGGCAACCGCCGACACCGACGACCGGGTCGTGCCGGGCCATACATTCAAATACACCGCGATGCTGCAGTCGATGGACTTGGGCCCGAAACCGCGCCTGGTCCGGATCGAAACGCGCGCCGGGCATGGATCGGGCAAGCCGACCGACAAGATCATCGATGAAACCGCGAGCGACTGGGCGTTCATCGCCAAGTGGACCGGGATGGTGGTCAAGCCGGTCCGATAGACCCTACCAGCTTAGCGTAACCTCCCCGCTTGCCGGTATCCGGAAGTCCATCCGGTCAGCGCCTCGGTGCGCGGCGCGAATGCGTTCGCCGCTCGCCGTCCGCAGTTGGAGCCGCGGTAACCGGCAGTGCGGCAGGCGGATGACGCGGAACCAGGCTTGGCAGGTGTTCCCGCCATCCACGCCGAACGCCAGCGAACGCTCGGAGGTGCGCTGGTTCGTGACCGGGAAGTGATCGCAGAAGAGGCGGAATGGCGCGCCTTCGACGGGATGAAACGAGCGGCTGGTGAACACGAACGCCGCACCCGCGCCATAGATTTCTTGACCGACCTGACCCGCCGGCTGGCCATCGGGATAAAGGTCCTCGAGCGGGAATGATAATTTGCGATCGATATGTCCGTTGCGGATCTCGGTCGCGATGATCTCCGGCGGCAGCGCGTCGGGGAAATAGAACCACGCACGGTACAGCGCGAACTTGCAATATTCGCTGACCAACATGCGAACGGCAGGGTCGAGGTCGGGTCCGCTGTCTTTAAGGTAGCGCTCGAAAGCCGCAAAGCTGTCAAAACATTCGTACAGCGCCATATAGGGCCCGTCGTGCAAACACGTGACCCCCAGAAAGTTCTGGTAGTGGCGCGCATTCGCGATCTGTGATTCCCATATCTCGCAATTGTGAAAGAAGCTCGCCAGATACACGTAGCTCTGGCGCATATAATATTCGACGTTGGTGATCCGCCAAAGCCGCAGGCATGCCGACGCCCCCCACGCGGTCAAATTAGCCTGGTAGTTGAGTTCGAACCGCATGCCGCGCGCCGCGTCGATCGCCGCGCGTGCTTCGTCCAGGAAGTGCTTGTCGTCGGTGAGTTCGAACGCTTGGAGCATGACATAGGCGTAAAGGCCCCCGACATCGGTCTGCCCCAAGCCATCGTCGTTGCGCGCCGCTACGATCACGTCGAAGCTGTCGACCTTGAACTGGATCGGCCACGCATAGTCGAAGTGTCGGGCGGCGCGGATCGCGTAATCGAGCGATGCTTCGAACAGACGGCGCGACCTTTTATCGCCGTCAAGCGCCATTCGGCCCAGATTGAGCAACGGGTGGTAGAGATACCAGCTGTCAACTGCCAGCGCGTCCTTGTCCTTACCGACATTCGGTAAGTAGCGGCGCATCGTGCCGAGCTTGCGATCATGGAACTTGTCCAGACCGGCGGCCAGCTTCTCGACGAACGCGATCGGCTCGTGCCGCCACGCCGCATAGTCCTGCAGCGACGCGATCGTCGCCATCTGCACCATGATATCGGGGTATTCCGCCGCGGTGTACGGATGGATATAGGTATGGCCATAGTGCCGGACGGTCGCCTCCGGCGCGGATTGCAGATCGGCCAGCGTCCGCTCCGCGCGATCGACCCAATCGCGATAACCGGTTTCAGGAGGGTCGAGCTGACGGTATGCGGCGCCGACCATTTGGAGAAACCGCCGGGCGCTGTCCTGCTCGTCCCCCGCGGCGGCGTCTTCGAACACCAGGATCGCGTCCGACATGGTCACCGCCTTACCGCAAGGAAGCGGGTCGGTAGGTGGTGTGCCGCTTTGCGGTGGGGTGGGGGGCAAATAGCCCAATTCGGGCCACTCGCCGCCGACCGCAGCGTCGGGCTTGGTGTTGGTCGCAAGGAAATAATCGTTCAGCGCGGTCAGGTTCTGAAAATATAGCGCGCTGCCGAATTCGGGCTGATCGAGGTGGAAGTAGCATAGTCCCGCGTTGAGCCCGCGCTGAGCCGCCTCGACACGGCCGTTCGCCGACAGCGGATCGTCGCCCCGCCCCAGCGGATAGAGATCGCGTGGATGAAAGGGGATGAGCAGATCGTGCGCCGGCGTTAGCGTAATGGTCGCTCGCAACACCGCCAGGCCGTTAGTGTCGCTGCGCAAGACGATTTCATGCCCGCCGATCGCACTCTCGGCTACGACCCGCAGTTGCTCGCCCTTGCGCCGACGCCGCCGCCGGACGCTGGTGCATCCGCCCGGGCAATGGGCAAGACGAAGCGCCATCGCGCCGCGGCTGCCGCGCCGGACGATGGCCCACACCGCATCCTTGCCGGTCGCGACTTCGACGACTCGGGTGCCAAATTCAAATGCCGCGATCCTTCGCAACCCGTTGCGTAGTTCGGCGCGGAGCGACAGCACTGCCGCGCTCGCGGCTCTCTCGCGATCTGGAATGTCTGACCTAGCCATGGCGATCTACCCTCGGTGGTCGGTGGCGTTGTTACGGTTGATGACGATTTCTGTTCCCAGCTCGGCGGCGTCGATCACCAAGTCGAGTTGCACCGAAAGCTTGCCTCGACATCATTTTCGAATATAGGGTATGGTCATGAACGACCCGACCCCCGTCCGCGCGCCCGTCGACAAGAAGGCGCTGCTCGCCAAATATATCGCCGAGCGCGACAAGCGGCTGCGCGACGACGGCAACGATCAATATATCGACCTGAACGGCGCGTTCGCAGACTACGCGATCGACCCGCACATGCCGTTGGTGCCGCGCGATCCGGTGACCGACCACGTCACCTTCGCGTTCGTCGGCGGCGGGTTTGCGGGGCTGGTGACCGGTGCGCGGCTCGCCGAGGCGGGGATCAGCGACTATCGCATCATCGAGAAGGGCGGCGACTTCGGCGGCACCTGGTACTGGAACCGCTACCCAGGCGCGCAGTGCGACACCGCGTCGATGATCTACATCCCGCTGCTCGAGGAAACCGGGCACCGCCCGAGCGAGAAATACGCGCACGGCCCCGAAATCCTCGAGCAATGCCGGCGGATCGCGCGGCAATACCGGCTCTACGACAAGGCGCTGTTCCACACGCAGATCCGCGAGATCGTGTGGGACCAGGTGCGGCAGGTGTGGGAGATCACCACCGACCGCGACGACCGCTTCACCGCCAAATATGTCGGGATCGGCACCGGCCCGCTGCACATCCCCAAGCTGCCCGGCATCCCGGGAATCGAACGGTTCAAGGGCAAGTCGTTCCACACCAGCCGCTGGGACTATGGCTATACCGGCGGCGATGCGAACGGCGCGCCGATGACGGGGCTGGCCGACAAGCGGGTCGCGATCATCGGCACCGGGGCGACCTCGGTCCAAGCGGTGCCGCACCTCGCACGCGCGGCGAAAGAGCTCTACGTCGTCCAGCGCACGCCTTCGTCGGTCGATGTCCGCGCGAACACGCCGATCGACAAGGACTGGTTCGCCGAGATCGCGACGCCCGGCTGGCAGTGTCGCTGGCTGGAGAATTTCACCGCCAACCAGACGCCGGGGATGATGGTCGAGGAGGATCTGGTCGAGGACGGCTGGACCGACATTTCGCGGCGGATCAAGGCGCGCGTCGTGACGTTGCCGCCGGCCGAGCGCAGCTTCGAGAACATCCTGCGCGTGTGGGAGGACTCCGACTTCGAGAAGATGGAAGAAATCCGGGCCCGGGTGGACGCGATCGTCGCGGACCCGGAGACCGCCGCGGGGCTGAAGGCGTGGTATCGCCAATTGTGCAAGCGGCCGTGCTTCCACGACGCCTATCTCGACGCGTTCAACGTGGCCGGCACGCACTTGATCGACACCGACGGCAAGGGCGTCGAGGCGATCGACGAAACCGGCTTCACCGTCGGCGGCAAGCATTACGAGGTCGACTGCATCATCTACGCATCGGGCTTCCGCGTCGGCACCAATTTGTCGGGACTGGTCGGGTTTGAGGTGGTCGGGCGCGACGGCGTGACGCTAGCCAAGGCGTGGGCAGATGGCATGCGGTCCAAGCACGGCATCCACGTCCACGGCTTTCCCAATCTGTTCGTCGTGACGCCGACGCAGGGCGCGAACCTGATCTCCAACGTGCCGCACAACCTCACCGAATCCGGGCGCACGATCGCCACCGTCGTGGCGCACGCCGAGGCGATCGGCGCGACGGACGTCGAGGTCACGCGCGAGGCGCAGGATGCGTGGTGCGATCTGTTGCTGTCGGGACCGGGCCGATCGTTGCGCACCGCACCCGATTGCACGCCGGGCTATTACAACAATGAGGGTAGGGATCCCGGCCCGGCGGCAGCGCTGGCGGTCGGCTATCCGCTCGGCGCGCATGCGTATTTCGAATATCTCCACAAGTGGCGGCAGTCTGGCAGCTTTGAGGGGTTGGCGTTCAATTGATTGGGTGATCATCGGCTCGATCGTCGAGCCCGAGGGCAAGGCGCGGGTCGCGCGTCGCTTCATAGGCGGCACGCGCGGCCTCGAGTTGCCGCGTGTTACTTTCGAAAAGTGATCCGGACTAGCGGAACGACGCCTGCAGCCAGCCGACGATTGCGACGGCGAGCGCGATGCGGTGGTCGTTATAGCTATGGTCGGTTTCCATATGGATCGCGGTGACCTTTCCCCCGGGACCCGCGGCAGCGGCGATGCCGTCGCCTTCGAGCTTCAATCCGTCGTTGGAGGTCAGCACGAGCAACGGCCGGCCGGCGAGCCCCGCCGAATTAACGCGCCAATTCCAACGATCCTTGTTGGCCGCCCCATCGGCGACCATCTCTTCCAGCGTCATGTTGGTATAGCTGGCGTCGTCGGCCCAATCCTCCCCTTTATGGCCCTTGACGTCTGCGATCGTCAGGCCGGCGAGGTGACCGCCCATATCCGCACCGGAGATCACGACCGACCCCGCCACGCCTTTGTCATCGCTCAGCATCACGGTGGCAAACCCGCCCATCGAATGGCCCATGACGACGATCGTCTTCGGATCGACCCGATATTTGGCGTCGTTGGCCGGATCGCGCAGCCACGCCAGCCCGGCGCGCGCATCCTCGACCACGTGCGAAAAGCTGAACTTGCCGCCGCCGCCCCAGACACCGCGATACTCGATCGCCAGCACGTTCCACCCCGCGCGTTGCATCGCGCGGTCGAGGTCGAAATTCATCTCGGTGCCGGGAAAGCCGTGGAGCATCAGCACGGTCGGGTGCGGCTTGACGCCCGAGGCGAGGAACAGGCGGGCGGGCAGCGCGATGCCCGCGCTGGTATAGCGCAACTGGATCAGCTTGGCGGGGAATTGGGCGTCGGGCGCCGGGTCGGCGATGACGGCCGTCGGGATGGTCTGGGCCTGCAAGGCGCCCGTGGCCAAGCCGAGCGCCGCGGCGCACACCATCGTCTTGATCATCGATCTTCCCCCGTCCTGCTCGGCCCAGTGTAGAACCGAAGCAGGACCGGTGGAAGGGCCTCAGGCCTTAGCGCGCGCTGAGTTGCTGGACGCGCGAAAGCGCGATGCGCGCGATTTCGTGCGACCAGATCGCACTGCCGTTGGGCAAAACCATCATGATGTTGTCGAGCTGCAGCGCACGACGATAGGCGGCTGCCGCTTCGGCGGGACGATTGTCGCGCACTAAAGCGTTGGCGAGCTCGATATAGGCGCCGCCGTCACGCGGCGCGACGCGAGTATAATTTTTGAGGGTGACGACAGTGGCTTTCTTGGCTGTTGCCCCGTCATTGGAGGCCGCCGCTGCCGGAATCGCCGCCAGCGGGGCTGCGACAAGCAAGGAGAGCATAACCATGGTCTTCATCGCTGAAATCCTTTCCCATATTCGCAGCGTGACCGCGATGTTACAGTATGATGACATATTAGTTTCATTTTTGCGAAGAGATAATTGCAGTTCGATGACTCGGTTCGCCGCGTGTCCGGAAATGGGGCTTGGGGGTTCACGCATCCGCCCCGTCTGCTATCCGGCGCCATGATCCAGCCCAGCGACTCGATCCTCATCGTCGATTTCGGCAGCCAGGTGACTCAGCTCATCGCACGGCGCGTGCGCGAGGCGGGGGTCTATTCCGAAATCGCGCCGTTCCAGCTTGCGGGCGACGCCTTTGCGCGGATGAAGCCCCGGGGCGTTATCCTGTCGGGCAGTCCTGCGAGCGTGCTCGACGAGGACAGTCCGCGGGTGCCCGATGCTATCCTTAATAGCGGACTCCCGATCCTCGGCATTTGTTACGGCCAGCAAGTGTTGATGCATCAGCTCGGTGGTACCGTGGAGCTGGGCGACAGCGGTGAGTTCGGACGCGCGTTCATCGAGATCGACGACCGTTGCGAGCTGTTCGACGGGCTATGGAGCGAAGGCGAAACGCACCAGGTGTGGATGAGCCACGGGGACAAGGTGACCAGCCTCGCCCCCGGCTTCCGTCCGGTCGCCGCCAGCGCCGGCGCGCCGTTCGCGGTGATCGCCGACGATGCGCGGCGCTATTACGCGATGCAGTTCCACCCGGAGGTCGTCCACACCCCCGACGGCGCGAAGCTGATCGCCAATTTCGCGCGGCACGTCTGCGGACTGACCGGCGACTGGTCGATGGCCGAGTTCCGCGCCGCCAAGATCGCCGAAATCCGCGCGCAGGTCGGCGACAAGCGCGTGATTTGCGGCCTGTCGGGCGGGGTCGATAGCGCGGTCGCCGCGGTGCTGATCCACGAAGCGATCGGGCACCAATTGACCTGCGTATTCGTGGATCACGGCCTGATGCGCAGTGGCGAGGCCGATCAGGTCGTGTCGCTGTTCCGCGGCCACTACAACATCCCGCTGGTCCACGTGAACGCCGAAACCTTGTTCCTCAACGGTCTCTTTGGCGTCACCGACCCGGAGGCCAAGCGCAAGTTCATCGGCAAGACCTTCATCGAGGTGTTCGAGGCCGAGGCGAAGAAGATCGGCGGCGCGGAATTCCTGGCGCAGGGCACGCTCTATCCCGACGTGATCGAGAGCGTGTCGTTCACCGGCGGACCGTCGGTGACGATCAAGAGCCACCACAATGTCGGCGGCCTGCCGGAACGGATGAACATGAAGCTCGTCGAGCCGTTGCGCGAATTGTTCAAGGACGAGGTGCGAGCGCTCGGCCGCGAGCTCGGGCTGCCCGATGTGTTCGTCGGCCGCCACCCGTTTCCCGGCCCCGGCCTCGCGATCCGCATTCCGGGCGAAGTCACAAAGGAACGCTGCGACATCCTGCGCAAGGCCGACGCAGTGTATCTGGAAGAGATCAGGAATGCCGGCCTCTACGACGCGATCTGGCAAGCCTTCGCCGTGCTGCTTCCGGTGCGGAGCGTCGGGGTGATGGGCGACGGCCGCACCTACGACAATGTGCTCGCATTGCGTGCGGTGACGTCCGTCGATGGCATGACGGCGGACGCCTATCACTTCACTGGCGAGTTCCTGTCGCGCTGCGCGACGCGGATCATCAACGAGGTCAGGGGCATCAATCGGGTGACGTACGACTACACGTCCAAGCCGCCCGGTACGATCGAGTGGGAGTGATCGACTAGACGTCGATTGCCAGGTATCCGGTGATGAACCGTCCGTTATTCCCGCCGTACACGCCCGGTCCGGCGATGTTGAAGCCGCGATTGTCGAAGACGTTGGCGACCTGAAGCCGCAAAGTCGCGTTCTTCTTCGCGAGCTTGAAGCGGTAGCGGCCGCCGAGGCTGACCGTCGCGCGGGGCGGGAGCGAGACCAGATTGTCGGTTGTCGACGGCACGCTCGTCCGCTGCGACATCGCGGCGTCGAGCGACAGGCCATCGAGGATCGGGGTGCGCCAATTGACGTTCACGTTGAGCAAGTGGCCGGGCAGGGCGACCGGCCGCGGGCCGATATTGCCGAGCGCGGTTGCGTCGCGGACGACCCGGGCATCGAGGAAAAAGCCGCCGGCGACAACGTTGAGCCGCTTGGTCACATTGCCCGAAACCGAGAATTCGGCGCCGCGGCTGCGCGTCGTGCCGATCTGCGTGTAGTTGCCCGCGGCGTTGAACCCGAAATAGGGTTTGGAGAGGTCGAACACGCCGGCGATCAGCTTGACGTTGCCGGTCACGTTCCAGCGGACACCGGCATCCTTCTGCTCGGTCAGCACCGCGTCGAGCGGCTGGTTGTGATTGGCGGCGTTGGGCGGGGCGACGCCGCTTTCCTCCAGCCCGCGCGCATAGCCGGCATAGACCGAGATCGCCTTCGATACGGAGATCGCGGCAGTGCCGTTGTAGAGCCACGGGGTCGATCGCGAGACGATCGGCGCGAGGCCGGGCAGGGTGGTCGTCTTGCGGTAATTCGCGCGCGACACGCCGAAGCTGATCTCGCCGACATCCTTCCACCGCCCGTCATAGGCAAGGCCGATCGTCGTCTGATCGACGCGATTGCGCGACAGCGGGCCGAAATTGAACGCCGGCTTGGGTGAATCTTCAGGCGTGCCGATGCGAGTCGGGCCAAGATCGACTTCGTCGGATCCGTCAAATTCGCGCCGCGCGTCACGTTCGCGCACGCTGAGGTGGATCACGTGAAGCCGCGGACCATCGACGATGCTGTGCGTGAGCCGCAGCTCGCCGCTCAACGACACGGCCTTGTTGCGCGGATCGGCGATGATCAGTCGGCTGGTGGCGGTGCCGTCGGGCTGCACCCCGAGCAGCAGATTGGTCCAGCCGGCCTTCTGGTCGAACACCGACCGGAACGCGCCGACCCGCACCAGCCAGTCGCTTGCCGGTGCATAGGATGCGAGCACGCCGCTGTTGGTGCCGGTGTAACGGAAGTCGGCCCATTGCGGGCCATCGAATTGGTGGCGCGGCGGTAGCGGGGGCAGGAACTTGCCCGCCGGGACGTAATACGGCCCGGCCTCGTCATTGTAATCGTTGTTGAGCGTCCAGAACGGCACGATTTCGACGCCCGGCGCGGGCCGCCAGCGTACGATCAGCCCCTGGCCGTGGTTGAAATTGTCGGTGCCGTCAGGAAAGGCGACCCGGTTGGCGGTCAACCCGTAGCCGATCGACAGCTGCTTGTTGACCGGCAGCGATCCATCGATTTCAATGCCATATGACCCGAAGCTATCACCGTTCAACACGATCGACGCGCCGGCCTTGGCGCCCGGGCGGCGCAGCACCTGGTCGACGATCCCGCTGGGCGCCGCGAACGGATAGCCCTGCGCCGACAGCCCGACCTTGATGCTGGTCGAATCGTTGATGACGCTGGGCAGGCCGAAGGCGGGATCGAAATACAGTCCCTCGATCCGCACGTTGCCGGCATTGCTGGGGGAGAAGCCGCGCGCGTTGTTCGCGCTGTAGATCCCGATCGATTCGCGGCCCGTGCTGAACCCGAAAGCGTCCTCGGCCTGGGTGACCGCATTGTCCTCGGTGCGGTCCTGCGCTTGGGCTGGGAGGACGGTGCCTGCGGACAACAACGTCAGCAATATCCAGCCGAACCGCGCCATGATTTTCCTCCCGCGAGCGTTGTAACGCCTTATGACACTATATCAGTGCGCGGGGGCTGAACACGGGCTTAACGGCGGCTAGAGCTCCGACCAGACGAGTGGCTCGACCCGGCGGATAATCAAGCCCCAGGCGATCAGGCCGATCGTCACGACGCCTGCGGCGACCAGGAACGCCGCGCGATAGTCGCCGGTCGCATCGATGAGCACGCCCGTGACGAGCGGTCCGATGACGCCGGACAGTCCGGCGAACCCGTTCTGCACGCCGACCCATTTCCCCGCGCAATGCGGCCCGGCGAGCGTCTGGCCGATCGAGAACACGCTGAACGCGCCGAGGCCGTTGGCGAGCGAATAGGCCAACAAGCCGGCGACCGCGAGGCGCGGGCTGCCGGTGGCGCAGGCGAGCATGCAGCCGAGCGCGACGCCCGCCGAGACGAGCATCATCGTCTTGCGCACGCGGTTGACGCTGGCGCCGCCCGCAATCCAGCGGTCGGCGACGCGCCCGCCGATCAGCCCGAACAGCGCCGACAATAAATAGACCGTGCCGCCGAGCCAAGCCATCGCGGTGATCGAGTAGCCCTCCTGCTTGACGAGGTAGAGCGGCAGCCAGGCGAGGACCATGAAATAGGGATAATTGCTCGCAAAATGACCGATCATTGCGCCCCACATTTCGCGCTTCGACAGCATCTCGGAAAAGCTCGGCGCGGGGCGCGGCGCGGTTGGCGATGCACTTGCGATCGGTTCGGGCCGCGCGGTCGTCAGCCACGGCACCAGCCACAACAGCGACAGCCCGCCGAACACCAGGAACAGCGCATGCCAGCCTAACCGCGCGATCAGCAGCCCGCCGAGCAACACGCCGGCGCCGTTGCCCAGCATCAGCCCCGCGCCGACCCAGGCGTTGGCGGACGCGAGCCGATCGCCCGGGACGTGCATCGCGAGCAGCTTCGAACTCGCCGGGAAACCCGCGCTTTCGCCGAGACCGAGCAACAGCCGCAGCACGAGCAGCATCGCGAACCCGCCGGCGAACCCGGTAAGCAGCGTCGCCAGCGACCATAGCGCCAGCCCAAACGCGAGCGTGCGATACGCGTTGATCCGCTCCGACAGCCAGCCCGACAAAATGTGCCCGGGCACATAGGTCCAGTAGAACGCCGAAAGCAGCACGCCGATCTGCGTGTTGTTGAGCTTGAGCTCGTCCTTGATCAACGGCGCGGCGGTGGCGAAATTGCCGCGGTCGAGCGCGTTGATGAAGATCGCCAGCGCGAGCAGCCCGACGAGCGTGCTCGCGGTGCGTCGCACGGCGGGCGATGACGCCAACGTGGCCATTGCATACCTCCCCCGTTGCCTCGGCGATGCCGCGGCCTTCCCCGACGTGGACGCTAGGCCGACCCGACGGCAAAGAATAGGGCCATGACGGGCATTTCCTGCGCATAAGCCGGGACAGCCGCGCTTTCGTTCGCCATAATCCGCCAAAGTCTGGCACGGGAGAGGGCGACGATGGGGCACTTCGGCGACTATCAGAACGAGATTTACGGGGCGGGCCTGCGCGGCGTGCTTCCGACGGTGCCGGTCGATTACGCGACGCTCGTCCAGCGCGCGACCGCCGCGATGCCGCCGCACGTGCTCAATTACGTGCAGGGCGGGTGCGGCGACGAATGGACGCAGGATTCGAACGCCGCCGCGTTCCGCCATTGGGGCATGGTGCCGCGGATGATGGTCGGCACGACGCAGCGCGACCTGTCGACGACGATCTTCGGCCACACTTATCACAGCCCGCTGTTCATGAGCCCGATCGGCGTGACCGGTATCTGCACCCCCGACCAGCACGGCGATATCGCGGCCGCGAAAGCCGCGGCGATGGCCGGCGTGCCGATGGCGGTATCGACGCTGGGCAACGACACGATGGAGGACATCGCCAGCCATTTCGGCGACGTGCCGGGCTTCTTTCAACTCTACACGCCGCGGGACAAGGACTTGGCCGAAAGCCTGATCCGCCGCGCCGAAGCGGCAGGATATCGCGCGCTGGTGCTGACGCTCGATACGTGGGTAACCGGCTGGCGCCCGCGCGACCTCAACGCCGGCAACTTCCCACAGCTGCGCGGCCACGTCCTCGCGAACTATTTCTTGGATCCCGTGTTCAAGAAACTGCTCGGCAAGGATCCGGCGTCATCGCCAGCGGAAGCGACGACGTTTTGGGCGTCGCAATTCGCGCGGCCGCTGACCTGGGACGACCTGCCCTGGTTCCGGTCGGTGACCAAGATGCCGATCGTGCTCAAGGGCATCTGCCACCCCGACGACGCAGCGCGCGCAGTCGATGCCGGCGTAGATGCGATCTACTGTTCGAACCATGGCGGGCGTCAGGCAAATGGCGGCATCGCCGCGATCGACATGCTGCCAGGCGTGGTCAAGGCGGCGGGCAGCACGCCGGTCTGGTTCGACAGCGGCATCCGATCGGGCAGCGACGTGATCAAGGCGCTGGCGCTTGGCGCACAGGCGGTCGGGATTGGGCGCCCGTTCACCTACGGCCTCGCGCTCGACGGCGCGGCGGGCGCGGCGCATGTGCTCAAATGCATCCTGGCGGAGGCCGATTTGATGATGGCGGTCAACGGCATGCCGACGCTCGACGCCGTCCGTGCGGCGGGGGCGGAGCGAATTTAGACGGTCACCGGTCGCGCCACCTGTTCGAACGCGTCGAGCACCGGGCCGATTAGCGGTTCGGGCAAATTGTGCCCCATGCCCGGTATCTCGACGATCTTCGCGCCGGGGATCGTCGCGGCGGTGTCGCGCCCGCCGGCGAGCGGGACCAGCGGGTCGTCGGCGCCGTGGATCACCATCGTCGGCGCGGTGATCGTGCTCAGCGCGCCGCGGCGGTCGCCGCTGCCGACGATCGCCGCCATCTGGCGCGCGAAGCCGGGCGGGTAGTGCATGCGGCGGAAGCCGGCGCGGACTCGCTCGGTGAGTTCGGCTTCGTCGGCCGGATAGCCGGGGCTGCCGATGACCTTTTCGGCGCGCACGCCATGGGCGACGATCGCGTCTTCGTCGGTCCCGGTCGGGCGCGTCGTCAGCACCGCCATCGCCTCCGGGCTGGCCGGCGGCAGCATCGGGTTGCCGGTGGTCGACATGATCGAGGTCAGCGACAATACGCGATCGGGATAGGTCGCCGCGACCATCTGAGCGATCATCCCGCCCATCGATGCGCCCATGATATGCGCTTTCTCGATACCGAGCGCATCGAGCAGCCCGACCGCATCGGCCGACATGTCGGCGAGCAGATAGGGCACGTCGGGCTTGGCGCCGGTCATCAGCGCGGCGACGATCGCGGTCATCGCGGGCGCTTCGGCATCGTGGAATTTGGTCGACAGACCCACGTCGCGATTGTCGTAGCGGATCGCGCGATAGCCGCGAGCGACCAGCTCCTCGACCATCGGCATCGGCCACAGGGTCAGTTGCGCGCCCAGACCCATGATGAGCAGCACCGGCGGCGCGTCTTTGGCGCCGTAATCCTCATACTCGATCTCGATGCCGTTCGCCTGCGCCTTCATGTCATTCTCCTGTTTGCGGTATGGTTGGCAGGGCGGCGGCTTGTCGGCAAGCCCGCAGCGGGTAAGGATGGGGCATGGATTTCGACGATCAGCTCCGCCGCTATTTCGGCACGGCCGATATCGCGACCTTGTCGCCCGGTGCACTGGCGGCGGGCGCGGAGCAAATGCGCGTCGAGTTCGGCATGACCCAAGACCGCGGGCGGCGGTTCGCTTTGTGGGCGCTGATGCACATGCTCGGCGTCGCGCCCGACCTCGATGTTGCGTTCAAGGATCCCGCCGACCGCGACGCGGCGCGCGACTTCATGGAGTTGAGTGAGGGGGATTAGCCTCTTTGCCTCTCCCCTTCAGGGGAGGGGACGGGGGTGGGGGACG
>JBDSWC010000033.1:0-6631 GCA_039926845.1 Sphingomonas sp.
CGTTCGGCCCCGCCGAATTCAAGGCCGCGACCAAGCGGCTCGGCGTGATCGCCGCCACCCAATCGAGGATCAGTCCCATGTTCGCCTGGTTTCAGCGCCTGTTGCCCAAGCAGGGCAACTTCTTCGAGCAGTTCGAGGCGCACGCCGTCACCATCGTCAGCGCCGCCGACGCGCTGTCGCGGCTGGTCGCGGAGGACGGCCACGCCGCCGACCATATCCGCGAAGTGATCGAGCGCGAGCACGACGCCGACAACGTCACGCGCGAAGTGCTCAAGACCGTCCGCGAGACCTTCCTGACCCCGTTCGACCGCAGTTCGATCACTGCGCTGATCGGATCGATGGACGACACGATCGACGAGATGCAGGCCGCGGTCCAGGCGATGGACGTCTATGACGTGCGCGTGTTCGACCAGGAAATGAAGGACATGGCGGCGATCATCGTCGACGCGGCGCGGCTGACCGCGGAGGCGATGCCGCTGCTCCGCGACGTCGGCGGCAACGGCGCTCGGCTCCACGAGCTGACCGAGCGGATCGTTCGCATGGAAAGCCACGCCGACGAGATCCATCGCGCCGGGCTCAAGCGCGCTTTCACGCAATATGGGCCGAAGGATCCGATGCGCTTCGCCGTCTCGCGCGAAGTGTTCAAGCATCTAGAGCGGATCGTCGACGCGTTCGAGGATGTCGCCAACGAGATCGACGGCATCGTCATCGATCACGCCTGATGCACGAGCTTGCTCTACCGCTGTTGATCGGCCTGATCGTCGTCGCGCTGGCGTTCGATTTCCTCAACGGGCTCCATGACGCCGCCAATTCGATCGCGACGGTCGTCTCGACGCGGCTGCTCAAGCCGGTCCACGCGGTACTGTTCGCCGGCGTGTTCAATTTCGCCGCCTATTTCCTGACGATCGCCTTCCCGAGCCTCCACAAGGTCGCCGAAACGGTCGGCAAGGGCATCATCGAGCAGAACGTCATCACCCCCGCAGTCATCTTCGGTGCGCTGGTCGGGGCGATGTTCTGGAACGTCGTGACGTGGCTCAAGGGCATTCCATCATCGTCGAGCCATGCGCTGGTCGGGGGCTTGATCGGCGCGGGCGTCGCGAGCGGCGGGTTCCACGCGATCGTGTGGGGCGGCGTCAACAAGACGCTGCTGTTCATCGTGCTCTCGCCGATGATCGGCATGATCATGGCGATGACCATCATGTTGTTGTCGAGCTGGGCGTTCAGCCGGTCGAGCAGCAAGGGCGCGGAGCGCAGCTTCCGCGGCCTGCACCTCGTCTCCTCGGCAGCCTATTCGCTCAGCCACGGCCTCAACGATGCGCAGAAGACGATGGGGATCATCACCGTCCTGCTCTATTCGACCGGGCATTTGACCGGCAAGTTCGCGGTGCCGCACTGGGTCGCGATCAGCTGTTACATCGCGATGGGCCTGGGCACGTTGTCGGGCGGGTGGAAGATCATCGAGACGATGGGCAGCCGCATCACCAAATTGTCGCAGCACCAGGGCTTCAGCGCGTCGGCCGCGGGATCGTTCACCGTGTTCGGCGCCAGCCTGCTCGGCATTCCGGTGTCGACGACGCATACGATCACCGGCTGCATCATCGGCGCCGGCGTGTCGCGCCGCGCGTCCGCGGTGCGCTGGGGCGTGGCGCAGAACGTGGTGATCGCCTGGATCATCACCATCCCCGCGAGCGCCGCGGTGGGCGCGCTGTTCTATATGATCACCCGATTGTTCTGATCCTACGACTGCCGCTGCACGAGGTGATCGAACACCGCGGGGTGCAGCGACTGGTTGAACTTGCAGCCGATCACCGCGCGCTTGCGCCACATCACCGTCGCCTCGAGCCCCTCCATTCCCGGAATGACCAGCCACACGATCGCGCCCGGATCGAGCGACGGATGCGCCTCCGCCTGGAACCCGCTGGTGGACAGGTCGACCAGATGGACCTCGAACTTGTTCGACCGCCGGTCGCGCAGAGTCGCGGCGATGCGAAACGACGCCCGAGCGCTATCGCGGTTGTCCCCCCCGACGTCGTCAGGATCGGCCACCTGAATTGTCCTTGGTTCGGCAGCGATATGATCTGCATCAGCCCAATGTTCCGATACGGGCCTAAGCGTCGTATCGGCGCTGACGGGTTTTAGCTCAAGCTAAATATCGGCTCAAGCCGCGCCCGTCGGGCGGAACGATCAATTGTCGATCATCACGCCCGCATAGCCGGGGTCTTCCAGCGCCAGCCCCGCGCCCATCGCCACGCTGGTCAGGGGATCGTCGGCGATGATCACCGGCACCCCCGTCGCCGCCGCCAGCGCTTCGCTTACCCCGGTCAACAGCGACCCGCCGCCGGTCATCACGATCCCCTGTTCGTGGATGTCGGCCGCGAGCTCGGGCTCGGTGACCGCGAGCGTGCGCACCACCGTCTCGACGATCTGATCGACCAGGTCGCTGAGCGGCGCGGCGATGTCCGCCTGGCAGATGTCGATCTCGCGCGGCACGCCGTTGATCAAGTCGCGGCCGCGCACCGGCATGCTCAGCCCACGCCCATCCTTCGGCATCCGCGCGACGCCGATCGCCAGCTTGATTCGCTCCGCCGTCGTCTCGCCGATCACGAGGTTGTGGTTGCGCCGGATGCTCGACGCGATCGCATCGTCCATCTTGTCGCCGCCGACGCGGGCCGACGCATGATGCACGAGATTGCCGAGCGAGAGCACCGCGACCTCGGTCGTGCCGCCGCCGATGTCGACGATCATCGTCCCGATCGGCTCGTTGATCGGCAACCCCGCGCCGATCGCCGCTGCCATCGGCTCCTCGATCAGCCGGACGGTGCGCGCGCCGGCATTGGTCCCGGCCTGGCGGATCGCCCTTCGCTCGACCTGCGTCGCGCCCGAGGGAATGCAGACCAGGATGTTGGGCCGGCGCGGCAACCGCGAGGGACCGCCGTGGGCCTTGTCGATGAACGCCTTGATCATCTGTTCGGCGATATCGACGTCGGCAATGACGCCGTCGCGCATCGGGCGCACCGTCGAGGTGCCGAGCGGCGTGCGCCCGACCATCAGCTTGGCCTCCATCCCCACCGCGCGCAATCGCGGCAGCCCGTCGATCAGTTCGATCGCGACCACCGACGGCTCGTTGAGCACGATCCCCCGGTCGCGCAGATAGACGATGGTGTTCACCGTCCCCAGGTCGATCGCCATGTCGTTGGACGTCGTAGAAAAAAAGCGGGGGACGCGCATCATGGCCCGATCTCAGGAGGCGCGAGAACATCCCCGCATCATTGTGTGGCGTTCAGCTCGTCATAGAGGGCGACGAGCCGGTCGACTTCCGCAATGACCTCTCGCTGCTCATTTAGCCACCGCTGAGTTGCGTCGTGCATCGGTTCGCCGTCGCGGCCGTCGTGCAAGGTCGCCCCGCCCTCGATCAGCCACACCGCATCGCGCGCGCGCGTCCGCTGCAGCCGGAGGTGAGTCATCCACTCCTCCACGACGTCCGATGGTATCGCTCGGTCCACTTTGCCTGCCTCTCGGGGTGTTATATGGGGGGTGCGATGGGAATTGCGCGTTGCGCCGGGCTAGAAATTAGCAGCGGCTAATTTCGGCCTTAAGGCGCGGCCGGCCGGCGTTGCTCAAGCAACGACCGGCGACGCGGAATTCAGTTCCGCGTCGGGAACCGCTCGCGATGATCTTGCGCTTATCCCCGCACACCCTGCACGGAGGCGAGGATGACGAAGACGCTGAAGGCCGGCGACAAGGTAAGCTGGCAGAGCCACGGCGGCACCGCGACGGGCAAGGTCGTGAAGAAGATCACCAGCCCGACCAGGATCAAGGACCACAAGGTCGCCGCGTCGAAGGACAACCCCGAGTTCATCGTCGAGACGGACGAGGGGAAACGGGCGGCTCATAAGGCAGGGGCCTTGCAGAAAGGGTGAGCAAATACGTGCTTAACTCGCTTCTTACTCTAGCCCGCGAATTTCTACCTTTTGGCTTTCAAAGGAAATGAGCCGATCGGGCTCAGATGCAAACCACGCGTATCCCGCCAACTGATCAACGGCGGTAAGGTCACACATCAATTCCGTATAACCGACGAAGCTCAGCTTCAATTTCGGCTCGCGGCGCTGCATCCGCTACCTTCTTCTCAATAATGTTCATTGCTGAAGCTGGTGGCAACGGAATGGATTCCAGTTCGAAGGCCGAAACTGCAACGCTTCCGCTGATGCACCGAAATACTTGATCAACGATATCGCTGTTGAGAACAGCCGCCACAGTCGCTGGCGACACCCTTGGGTCATCGAACGGCCGCACCATGTTCAAGTGGTTTTCCACAATTACTCCGTCATGTCGATCGATGAAGCATTGAGGTAGCTCCGCGGCTATCAGGCGGCGACTTTGTTCTTTCGCGGTAGTACGCTGAACAAGCACGCACCCGCGTTCGACAATCAGCCAAGCGTCAGCCTGCTCAAGCTTAAAATAGGGCGCATGATTTTTCTTATCAGCTCTATAAATAAATCGGCCGTCAGCAGTTACCGCTTCGGCCCAAATCAACGGTCGCAACCCTTCTGCGGCCCGGTCTCGCATTTGAGATTTGAATCGATTCCACACTAACGGACCCGTCGAAACAGTATAACCCCAATCAGAAAGGCGCGGTGCCAGGCACTCGGCGGCTTTAACAACCGACACTTGTGTCGGATTCCGAGGTGCCATCCAAGGTGCGCCTGCATCCGACGGCAGCTTCACCGTTCCATTCCTGATCAGTCTAGCATCACGCTCGTTCTCGACCTGAACGTAATGCACCTGGAACGACTGTCGTTGCTCCCCTTTCGATAAAGCGCGAGCAGTGTTTCCTGAAGTACGTCCTCGAAGACGCCGCGGCGACTGTGCACAAAGTCCAGCACAGCTGGTGGCGCTTCGTCAGCAAGCAGACGACGAAGTGCCGTATAATATTGTCCACCTAGGACACTCGCTGGAGTTAGATAGACAATGGCTCCGCCAGACTTAGTCCACCGAAGCGCGACATCGGTAAAAACGCCGTAGAGGTTTGCATGCCCAAAAAGACTGCGCTTAAAACGCTCACGCTGCGCAGCCGTCAGCTTTACCCTTCCGTACGGAGGATTTCCTACCACTAGATCGTATTTCTCAACGGCTGGTTCTTCCAGCGCGTCGCAAACCTTAATTATCTGTGGGACAGGTCGCCCGCTTGCTTTCGAAAGATCAGCAAGAAGAATATCGAACGCGGCCTGCGCCAAGGCAGCAGCTTGGCAGTCAATTTCAAATCCGCGAAGCCGCTGGCCAAGTTGCGCAAGAACGAACGCCGGTTCGCTGTTAGCTAAGGACTCACAAATCCTGACAGCGGCTTCCAGTAAGAATGCGCCGCCGCCGCTCGCCGGATCGAGCACATGCGCGGTTGTCCAATCGACACCCCCTTCATTTGCAAGATCGAGCAATCGCTTGGTAAGCGCAGGCGGCGTATAAAATGCACCGAAGGCGCTTCGCGTACTGCTTGGCAAAAGCGTAGTGTAGAGGCTTGTCAGGTAGTGACAGGCCTCCAGCGTAGGCAACGTAGCCACGTCCGTGCCAATGACCTTTGCCAAGCTGAACGCTGTGGCATCTAGTTCGCCGGGCGGCGCTGGAACAGCAAAGCTTAACTGAATACTTGGCGCCTTGACCAAGGCGAAAAACGCAAACCCCTCCCTGGCAAATAAGGCCGCGAGGTCGGTTCGCTGCTTATCTGCTGCGGTATCGGCCCAAGCCCGAGCCACTGATCGCGCTACGGCCAATTTTCTTCGAGCGGCAGAAAGTGCCGTCGGAAGCTGAGCCTCATCGAGGCCGATTGACGTGCCGCGGCGAGCTAAAATCATCGAGGGTTTCTGGGGCACCATACAATGATCTGCAAGCCTTCATATTCAGCACGATGTTCATGTTATGTTCTCATATCTCATGACCTTTCGCAACAGATACTTTTTCTGGCAACGACGGCACGCTTCTCCCGCCCTTCCCCCTCCCGCGTCCCCCTGCTATCGGCCCCCTCGACTCTCGCATTCGCCCGTCCGGGCGCGCCCGCGCGAGACGCTGGCTTTGCGCCTGCGGCCTCGCCTCCCCGCCGCGCCCCGCGATAGGCACACATCAGGGGAAAGGACCCGCATGACTGCCATTGGCCAGGACTCGCTCGGCACGCGCGACACGCTTACCGCCGGGGGCAAATCCTACGATTATTTCAGCCTGGCCAAGGCGGCCGCCAAGCTCGGCGACATTTCGCGCCTTCCCTTTTCGATGAAGGTGCTGCTCGAAAACCTTTTGCGGTTCGAGGACGGGGTGACCGTCACGACCGCGGACGTCCAGGCGCTGATCGACTGGCAGAAGAACCCGGTCGCGCCCGACCGCGAGATCCAGTATCGCCCGGCGCGCGTGCTGATGCAGGATTTCACCGGCGTCCCCTGCGTGGTCGACCTGGCGGCGATGCGCGATGCGATCACCAAACTGGGCGGCGACGCGGCGAAGATCAATCCGCTGGTCCCGGTCCACCTCGTCATCGATCACTCGGTGATGGTCGACGAATTCGGCACGCCCAAGGCGTTCGAGGATAACGTCGAGCTCGAATATGCGCGCAATTTCGAGCGCTACGAGTTCCTCAAATGGGGGTCGA
>JBDSWC010000034.1:0-25916 GCA_039926845.1 Sphingomonas sp.
TCATGGGCGACTGCATCGCCGCGATGCGCGCGTTGCCGGCCAAGTCGATCGACCTGATCTTCGCCGATCCGCCTTACAACTTGCAACTTGGCGGCGACCTGTCGCGCCCGGACGGCAGCCATGTCGACGCCGTCACCGACGATTGGGACAAGTTCGATTCGCTTGGCGCCTACGACAAGTTCACCCGCGCCTGGCTGACCGAGGCGCGCCGCATCCTGAAGGATAACGGCGCGATCTGGGTGATCGGCAGCTATCACAACATCTTCATGGTCGGTTCGGCGATCCAGGACCTGGGCTATTGGATCCTCAACGACATCGTCTGGCGCAAAGCCAATCCGATGCCCAATTTCAAGGGCACCCGCTTTACCAACGCGCATGAGACATTGATCTGGGCGAGCACGGGGGAGAAGGCGCGCTACACGTTCAACTATCGCAGCATGAAGACGCTCAACGACGAGCTCCAGATGCGCAGCGACTGGGAATTCCCGATCTGCGGCGGGCCGGAGCGGTTGAAGCGGAACGGCGTCAAGGTCCACCCGACGCAAAAGCCCGAAGCGCTGATCTACCGCATCCTGCTCGCCTGCACCAAGCCCGGCGACGTAGTGCTCGACCCCTTCTTCGGCACCGGGACGACCGGCGCCGTGGCCAAGCGGCTCGGACGCCGCTGGATCGGCATCGAGCGCGAGCCGCTTTATATCGAAGCGGCGGAGGAACGGATCGCCGCGGCCTTGCCGCTCGACGAATCGGCGTTGACCACGATGCAGTCGCCCAAGGCGGCGCCTCGCGTTGCGTTCGGCTCGCTGGTGGAAAACGGCATGCTGGTGCCGGGCAGCATGCTGACCGACACCAAGCGCCGCTGGTCGGCGACGGTCGGCGCGGACGGCTCGCTCAAATCGAGCTGCGGCCAGGTCGGGTCGATCCACAAGCTCGGCTCGACACTTCAGAACGCGCCGGCGTGCAACGGCTGGACCTTCTGGCATTACGAGGCGTCGGACGGGTTGAAGCCAATCGATGCTTTGAGGCAGACCTATCTGCTGGCGACACAGCCCTAACTACGCCGCTTCCCCGACGAAGGCCGGGGCCCAGTGTCGAAGGGCGGATTGATTGCGCGCCGCGTTCCATTACTCAGGCCTTCCCAACTGGACCCCGGCCTTCGCCGGGGAAGCGAGAAGGTATTGATGGCCGTACTCCACCTCCGCCCCGTCCAGTTCGTCGACACGCCGATCGATCGCGACGGCGAGGTCGCGCGGATCGCGGGTGGGATGCAGTGGTTCGCCGCCTACGAGGTGACCGAGGGCGGCGCCCGGCGGACGATTTCGATCGCCGAGTTCGATAACACGCTCGGCGCGAGCGACGAGCACGCCGCCAAGCTCCACGCCGCGATCACCTCGCCGCGCCCCGCGCTGGTGCTGGGGAAACGCACCTTGCGGTTCGATCAGCCGCAAGTCGCGGGCATCCTCAACGTCACCCCCGACAGCTTCGCCGGGGAAGCCCCGGCCGATCCGGTCGCGGCCGGCGTCGCGATGGCCGCGGCCGGCGCTGCGCTGATCGACGTCGGCGGCGAATCGACGCGGCCTGGCGCAGCGATCGTCTGGGAAGGCGACGAAATCGCACGAACCGAATCGGTCGTGCGCGGCCTTGCGACGGCGGGCACCCTCGTCTCGGTCGACACGCGCAAAGCAGCCGTGATGGAATCGGCGCTCGCTGCGGGGGCGGCGATCGTCAACGATGTCGCGGCGTTGCTGTGGGACGACCGCGCGCTCGATGTGGTGGCGAAGGCGGGATGCCCGGTGGTGCTGATGCATTCGCCCGATCCGGCCAAGGGGCCGCACGACGGCGGCGGCTACGGCAACGTGCTGACCGAGGTTTTCGACTGGCTCGATGCCCGCGTTGCGGCGGTGGTCGCGGGCGGGGTCGATCGGGCGAAGATCATCGTCGATCCCGGCATCGGGTTCGGCAAGTCGCTCCAGGAGAATCTGTCGCTGCTCAACGGCCTCGCGATGTTCCACGGTCTCGGCTGCCCGATCATGCTCGGCGCCAGCCGCAAGCGGATGATCGGCGCACTGTGCAACGAAGCGCCGGCGGACCAGCGGCTCGGCGGGAGTTTGGCGCTGGCGCTCAAGGGTGCGGAAGCCGGCGTCCAGTTGCTCCGGGTCCACGACGTCGCCGAAACCGTGCAGGCGCTCAAGGTCTGGCGCGGCCTGCGCGATCAGGCACTCGTCGGCGGCTGATCAGGCCAGCGACATGTGACCGTCGTCGAGATGTGCGGTAATAGGTCGCAACAGACGTTGTCGGGAGGGAATATGGCACGCGCTTTTAGAGTCGCCGCGATCGGCCTGGCGGCGTTTTCGGCTTCAGGCCTCTCCGCGCAGACGACGCCGGCACAACCCAAGACGCCGCCTCCCGCCTGCACCTCTGTAGAGCGCGGTCAGTTCGATTTCTGGGTCGGTAAGTGGGACGTCTATCCGACGGGCAACGATCGCCTCGTCGCGCACAGCCTGATCGAAAAGCTCTACGGTGGTTGTGCCATCCGCGAAAACTGGATGCCGCTCGCCGCGCCCGGCGGCGGCAGTCTCAGCTCGTACGACCCCAAGACGCGGAAGTGGCGTCAGACCTGGGTCGATTCGAGCGGGGCGACGGTCGTGTTCGACGGCGGCTGGACCGGGTCGCAGATGGTGATCGAAGGGATGTGGTCGGACGTTCTCAGGCCCGGCAAGGATGCCGTCGTGCGGATGACCTATTGGCGCCAGGCCGACGGGTCGGTTCGTCAGGTGGGAACCACGACGGTCGATTCGGGCAAGACCTGGCAGCCGAGCTTCGACTTCACGTATAAACCCGCCGCATCCTGACCAGTTACGCCGCGTTGTCGATCCCGAGCTCGCCCAGCTTCCGATAAAGCGTCGATCGCCCGATCCCGAGCCGGCGCGCCACCTCGGTCATGCGACCGCGGTAATGGCCGATCGCGAGGCGGATGACGTCGGCTTCGATTTCCTCGAGCGGGCGCATGTTGCCGTCCGCGCGGAACAGCGTGACGCCGCCGCTGGTCGCCATCTGGCCGACCGGGGTGGGGACGCGACCGCTACCGAGGGCCGCGATCTGCGGAAAATCGCCGAGCGTCAGGGCGTCGCCGTCGCATAGCACCGCGGCGCGGAACAGCGCGTTCTGGAGCTGGCGGACGTTGCCCGGCCAGTCGTAGCGGCCGAGCAGCGCGAGCGCGTCATCGGTGATGCCGAGCGGCCGCAAGCCGGGCTGGTCGGCGATCCGCGCGAGCAAGTGACGAGCGAGCGCCGGAATGTCGCCGGTGCGCTCACGCAGCGGCGGGATCGTCACTTGGACGACATTGAGGCGATAATAGAGGTCTTCGCGGAACCGGCCCGCCTCGACTTCCTCGATCAGTTTCTTGTTGGTCGCAGCGATCACGCGGACGTCGACTTCGCGCATGTGGCGCGCGCCAATCGGCTGGACTTCACCCGATTGCAGCACGCGGAGCAGCTTGACCTGCGCGTCGAGCGGCATCTCGCCGATCTCGTCGAGGAACAAGGTGCCACCGTCGGCATCCTGGAACCGGCCGATCTTGCGCTCGAATGCGCCGGTGAAGGCGCCCTTTTCGTGCCCGAACAGCTCGCTCTCGACCAGGTTCGCGGGGATCGCGCCGCAATTGATCGCGATCATCGGTTTCTTGCCGCGGGTGGACGCAGCGTGGATCGCTTCGGCGACGACTTCCTTGCCGACGCCGCTCTCGCCCTCGATCAGGACAGGGACGCGGGCGCGGGCAGCCTTGGCGGCGATCGCCAGCGCGGCGCGGAAATCGGGTGCAGCGCCGACGATCTCGTCGAAGCCGAGCAACGCGGGAATCTTTTCGGTCAGCGGGCGCAACTCGCCCGCGTCGGTACCCGCCGCGACCGTGTCGAGCGCCGCGAGCAAGCGGTCGGCAGCGAACGGCTTGACCAGGAAATCGGTGGCGCCGGCGCGCATCGCCGACACCGCGTCGGCGACCGAGCCATTGGCGGTCAGCATCAGGATCGGGAGCTGCGGGCGGCGCAGGCGCAATTCGGTGATCAGGCGATCGGCATCGGCTTCCGGCCCGATACTATCGAGTAGAATGGCATCGAGTTGCATGCCGTCCTGCGTGCCGAGCATCGCGATCGCGGTTTCGCCGTCGGCGGCAAAAACCGATCGCCAATCGCGTCGCGCTGCAATCGCCGAAACCAGGCGCCGCTGCGCCGGTTCGTCGTCGATCAACATCAGGAGGCGCTGTCCGTTGCGCGTCATCCCGCCCTCTCATTCGTGTGCGTTCGAGCGCTCAGCATAGGGACGCAAGGTAAAGGCAGCCTTAAGCAGCCGAGTAGAGTTCCTTGCGGGGGTTGAGGGCGGCGGCGACACCGCTTAAGACCGTCCGACAACACGGGAGACAGGGTGAACCATGGCCGGCGATACCGACATGAAACCGCACGAGCAGACGTATCATTCGGTGATCGGGCTGCTGAAATGGGGCGCGGTCGGCTGCATCATCATTGCGGCGATCGTGATCTGGCTAATCTCCTCCGGTCACGCCAAGTAAGCCGCGGGTGAAGATCGCCGTCCTCAAGGAAACCGCCGAGGGCGAACACCGCGTCGCCGCGACGCCGGAAACCGTCAAGAAGTTCATCGCGCTGGGCGCCGAGGTCGCGGTCGAGGCCGGAGCCGGCAACACCGCCAGCATCGCCGACGCCGACTACACGGCGGCTGGTGCAAGCGTTGGTGCGCGGGCGGCGACGCTGAAGGGCGCGGATATCGTGCTGGGCGTGCAGGGGCCAGACCCCGCCGGCCTGAAGGGCGCCAATGCCGGTGCGTGGGTCGTCGCCGGGCTCAACCCTTTCGGTGCCCGCGAGCGCGTCGATGCCTATGCCGCCGCCGGCTATGAAGCGCTGGCGATGGAATTCATGCCGCGCATCACGCGCGCGCAGTCGATGGACATCTTGTCGAGCCAAGCCAACCTAGCGGGCTACAAAGCGGTACTGGACGCGGCGGCCGAATATGGCCGCGCGTTTCCGATGATGATGACCGCGGCTGGTACGGTCAGCGCCGCCAAGGCGTTCGTCATGGGCGTGGGCGTCGCGGGGCTCCAGGCGATCGCCACCGCGCGGCGGCTGGGCGCGCAGGTCTCGGCGACCGACGTGCGTTCGGCGACCAAGGAACAGATCCAGTCGCTCGGCGCCAAGCCGATCTTCGTCGAGAATGTCGCCGGGATCGAGGGCGAAGGCTCGGGCGGCTACGCGACCGAAATGAGCGAGGAATATCAGAAGGCGCAAGCCGAGCTGGTGTCGTCGCACATCGCCAAACAGGACATCGTCATCACGGCGGCGCTGATCCCCGGCCGTCCCGCGCCGCGGCTGATCAGCGACGCGCAGATCGCGACGATGAAACCGGGCAGCGTAATCGTCGATCTGGCGGTCGAGGCGGGCGGCAATGTCGAGGGTGCGGTCGCGGGGCAAGTCGTGGTGAAGCACGGGGTGAAAATCGTCGGGCACAAGAATGTCGCGAGCCGTCTGGCCGCCGACGCCTCGGCGCTGTTCTCCCGCAACCTCTATAACTTCCTCTCGACTTTCTGGGACAAGGAAGCGGGGCGGCCCGTGCTCGACGAGGAGATCGGCGACGCGGTGCGGCTGACTAGGGACGGCAAGGTCGTGAACCAGCGACTGACAGGTTAAGGGGGTACCAATGGACTTCATCGGCATCCTCTCGATTTTCGTGATGGCCTGTTTCGTCGGCTATTACGTCGTCTGGTCGGTCACGCCGGCGCTGCACACGCCGCTGATGGCGGTGACCAACGCGATTTCGTCGGTGATCATCGTCGGCGCGCTGATCGCGGCGGCGGCCAGTGGATTGGGCGCAACGGGCGCGACATCGAAATGGCTTGGGTTGCTCGGTGTCGTGTTGGCGAGTGTCAACATCTTCGGCGGGTTCGCGGTCACGGCGCGGATGCTCGCCATGTATAAAAAGAAGGTGCGCTGAGCATGGAAGGGCTGGCGCAAAATCCCTGGGCGGCGCTCGCGTATCTGATCGCGGGGGTGTGCTTCATCCTCGCGCTGCGCGGGCTGTCGAGCCCGACCTCGAGCCAGCGCGGCAACCGCTTCGGCATGATCGGCATGACGATTGCGGTGGTGACGACGCTGATCGAAAAAGTGCCCTATCAGTCCGTCGCCTCAAATCCGGTTATTCTGGTCGAAATCCTAGCCGCCATAGGCATCGGCGCCGCGATCGGTATCGTCACCGCGCGCCGCATCGCGATGACCGCGATGCCGCAGCTCGTTGCCGCCTTCCACTCGCTCGTCGGCCTCGCCGCGGTGCTGGTCGCGGCGGCGGCGTTCCTCAATCCGTTGGCGTTCGGCATCGCCGACATGGTCCATCCGATGATCGGCCAGCCCTTCCTGGCGATCCATCAGGTCAGCCGGATCGAGATGGGGCTGGGCGTCGCGATCGGTGCGATTACCTTCTCCGGCTCGGTGATCGCGTTCCTCAAGCTCAACGGCAATATGGGCGGCAAGCCGATCATGCTGCCCGGGCGCCATGTCATCAACCTCGCACTGCTCGCCGGTATTCTCGGGCTGATCGCGTACTTCACGCAGGACCAGTCGCCCTGGATCTTCTGGACGATCACCGGGCTAAGCTTCCTCATCGGCTTCCTGCTCATCATCCCGATCGGCGGCGCGGACATGCCGGTCGTGGTGTCGATGCTCAACAGTTATTCGGGCTGGGCGGCGGCGGCGATGGGGTTCACGCTGCACAACACCGCGATGATCATCACCGGCGCGCTGGTGGGATCGTCGGGCGCGATCCTCAGCTACATCATGTGCCGCGCGATGAACCGCAGCTTCATCTCGGTCATCGCCGGCGGGTTCGGCGGCGACAGCGGTGGCGGCGCAGGTGGCGAGGCGAAGGAACAGCGGCCGTGGAAGCGCGGATCGGCCGAGGATGCCGCCTTCCTGATGAGCCAGGCCGAACAAGTCATCATCATTCCCGGCTACGGCATGGCCGTCGCGCAAGCGCAGCACGTGCTACGCGAAATGGCCGACAAGCTGAAGGAAGAGGGCGTACGCGTGAAATATGCGATCCACCCGGTCGCGGGGCGCATGCCGGGGCACATGAACGTGCTGCTCGCGGAAGCCAACGTGCCCTACGACGAGGTGTTCGAGCTTGAGGACATCAACTCCGAGTTCGCACAGACCGATGTCGCGTTCGTCATCGGCGCCAACGACGTGGTCAATCCGGCGGCCAAGACCGACAAATCCTCGCCCATCTACGGCATGCCGGTATTCGACGTGAACAAGGCCAAGACCGTGCTGTTCATCAAACGCTCGATGGGCGGCGTGGGCTATGCCGGTGTCGACAACGACGTGTTCTACCAGGACAATACGATGATGCTGCTCGCCGACGCGAAGAAGATGGTCGAGGAGATCGTCAAGTCGCTGGGCTGAGGGGTGATGCCGCCGAAATGGAGGCGAATGTCAGCCCGAACGTCGCCATTTTGGAGCAAAGGCCTGATCCAAATACGTAAATTGCGTATTCCAGGGCGATCCGGCCGGGGGGCGGCGGGTTCGCGTGGGGCGCGTCGATGCGGCGAGCGATCGATTATGGCAAAGGCGATCTCTGCTTGGCGCTGATCGTTCGGACGGCGGGCTGGGCGCGGACGAGGCCGATCGCGCGATCGGCCTGGCCGACGCCGCGTTCCGCGGCCGGACCGACTGGCGCGGTGCGATCGACGGACGGTTCGACCATCCCGGTCCGGTCGAATTGGTCGCCGCCGAGGCGCAGGGCGTGGCGGACGACGTGCTCGCCGCCGCGCTGCCGCGGCTCGCGGCCTTGCGTGCCGATACCGGCGCTCGCTTCGTCGTTGCGATCGACCCCGGCCAGATCGACCTGGTGGCCGCCATGCTCCTCGGCGAACGCGTTGAACTGCTCTGTGTGCCGACGCTCGCGGATCGCGCGGCGGCGTTCGCTATCGGCCTCAGCGCGTTCTCGCGCGACACGCTCCATGACAAGAACAGCGAAGGCGAATCGGCGCAGCTGCGCCAGTTGAACGATGAGGTCGCGCGGATCTCACGCGCGCTCGCGCGGCTGGCGAACGAGAACAAGCGGCCGGGCGGCGTGAGCGAACGCCCGCTCGCCTTCACCCCGCCGCCGGTGGCACCTGTTGCATCGCCGGCGACCGCCATCGATATTCGCAAGATCATCCGCGGCCGTCGGCTGCGCGATCAGTTCTTTACCGAGGGATTGTTCGAGGATCCCGCGTGGGATATGCTGCTCGACCTCTACGCCGCCGAACTGGAAGGCGCGCAAGTATCGGTGTCGAGCCTGTGCATCGCCGCCGCGGTGGCGCCGACCACGGCGCTGCGCTGGATCGGGCGGATGACTGATGCCGGGCTGTTCGTTCGCCAGCCCGACCCGTTCGACCGGCGCCGCGCGTTCCTGGGACTGAGCGTCGAGGCACGCACCAAGATGGAGCGTTATCTCGCCGCCTTGCGACAGAGTGGCCTCGACGCGCTCTGATCCGGCTTGCGTCGGCGCGCATCTCGCGCCAAACGGCGCGGCGAGGGCGCTTAGCTCAGTTGGTAGAGCATCTCGTTTACACCGAGAGGGTCGGCGGTTCGAGCCCGTCAGCGCCCACCAGTCCCGCAGGAGGTCGTCTTGAAACAGACCTATCACGGCAGCTGCCATTGCAAGGCGGTGACGTTCGAGGCGGACATCGACCTCGCGGCCGGGACGGGCAAGTGCAATTGCACCGTTTGCTGGAAGCAGCGGATGTGGACGATCGGGATCACCCCGGCGGATTTCCGCTTGCTGTCGGGCGGGGACAAGCTCGCCGATTATGCCCGGTCGGGCGATTGGGGCGAGGGGCACCACCGCTTCTGTTCGGTGTGCGGGATCCACACGCACGGCCACGGCAGGATCGATGCGATGGGCGGCGATCCCTACGTGTCGGTGCACCTGTCCGCGCTCGACGACCTGCCGGTGGACGACCTCGTCGCCGCGCCGCTCACCTATATGGACGGCCTCCACGATAATTGGTGGAAACCGCCGTCAGAGACCCGACACCTATAAAGCGCGGATCAGCGTCACCGCGCGCGCGATCCAGGGCGGGTCGCTGATCACTTGCTGCCTTTGCCCCGCGCCGAGCGGTAAGACCTGCAGCCGGTCGCCCTCGCGGCCGATCAGCCGCCCGAACAAAAAGCGCCCGCCGGGGCGCGGGACCAGCACGTCGCGGTTGAGCGCGCCCGCAAACGCCTCGGGCGCCAGCGGCTCGCACCAGATCGTGTCGCCCGCGCGGTAATCGCCGATCCCGCCCGTCACCGCGATCCCGACCATTCCCGCGGCGGCGCGCAGCGGCGGGAGCAGGATCGGGCGGGTAGGGGCTTGCGCGCCGTCGGCGCCGAGCATCGCCGCGACCGGCAGCTCGGCATGATCGGGCAGCTTGACCAGATCCGCCGCCTCGACCCCCAAAGCCGCCGCGATGCGGTTGAGCCAGCCGACCGACACCGTGCGCGTGCCCGTCTCCAATCGCCCGATCGTCTGCGCGGTGGTCGGCGGCACGCAAGCCTTGGCGACGTCGTCGAGCGTCATGCCCCTGGCGCGGCGGACTTCGCGGATCGCGGTAATCATCGGCACACCTCTGATTTGCCAAATAGGTTATCCACTTTCCTACAGAACGAACCACATGGCAAGAGTGTGCGACTCGCAAAAATGGAGGGTTGGCGTGCGCGATCTGGTGGAAGTGGAATTCGATCCGGCGGACGTCGCCGTCGCGCCCGGCCGACCGCCGGCGAAGACGCGGCGCTCCCGCACCGTCACCATCAACCGCGCCGAATCGCCGCTGTCCTGGCTCGCCGCGCGCGGGCTGGTCGACGCGCGGCAAGTCGAAGCGGGCGAGCGATTGCGCCGCGATTACGAGATCGCCCAGCTCGGACCACGCGTAACGATGCAATGGGATGCGGTTCGCGTCGATGGCGGAGGCGGTGACAATGCCGACCCCAGCCTCGCCCACCTCGCCGCGAAACGCCGCTTCGACGCCGCGATCGCCGCCGCCGGAAGCGGCCTCAGCGACATATTGTGGCGCGTGATCTGCGCCGGCGAAGCGATCCCCGCCGCCGAACGCGCGCTCGCCTGGCCCGCCCGCGCGGGACGGTTGGTGTCGGGCCTCGCGCTCGATCGGCTGGCGGATCATTATGGGCTTCCGTGAAAGGCCGTCGCGACAGTTAGCCCGCGTAGGAAGCCACCGGTTTCCAAGCCATTGTCGCCCAACTCGGCGCGGATGACCGAACCGCGGCCGATGGTAGCGCTCGAACGCCGGATGATCGCGGCGCCCGGCTGAATCCTCCGTCACCTGGTTTGAACCCATCCCCTCGCCGCGCTACATCGCCATCATGCGGATCGACTTCACCAAGTGCCACGGATCGGGCAACGACTTCGCGCTGGTCGATGCGCGTGGGGTCGAGCGCGACGATGGCGAGTGGGCGGCGATCGCGCGCTCGCTGGCCGACCGGCGCGGGGCGGTCGGGAGCGACGGGTTGCTGCTGCTGTCCGACGGCGACGGGCAGCATGCGTTCGGGATGCGGATGTTCAACAGCGACGGGTCGGAGGCGGAGACGTGCCTCAACGGCTTGCGCTGCGTCGCGCGCGCAGGGTTCGCGGCGTTGGGCATCGACCAGGCACTGGTGCGGTTGAAGACGACGGGCGCGGAGGTGCGTCGCGATCCCGACCTCGCGCCGGGCGTGGTCACGATCGGCGAACTGGCCGGGCCGGCGAGCCTCGACGTCGACGATTGGCCGATGACGATCGGGCGGCACCAGAATGTGCAGATGCCGATCGTCGGGCTGCCGAGCGACCGGGCGTTTACCGCGGTCGCGATCCCAAACCCGCACCTGATCGCGTTCGTCGAGGCGATCGACGACGCCGAGCTGGTCGCGGTGGGTGAGGCCTGCGAGGCGGCGCCCCACTGGCTGCCCAACCGCGCCAACGTGTCGTTCGTCGAGGTGCGCGGGCCGGACGCGTTGTTCGTGCGCACGCATGAGCGCGGCGTCGGGCTGACCGACAGTTGCGGCAGCGCGATGGCGGCGTCGTTGTTCGCGGCGTGCCTGACCGAGCGCGCGGCGTTCGATGCGGACGTGACGGTGTTCAACCGCGGCGGGCTGGTGCGGGGAAGTGCCGCGCCCGACGGGATGGTGCGGCTGTCGGGCAACGCGACGTATGAGTGGGAGGGGTCGGCAGAGGTCGATCTCGACCGCGCGCTCGCGGGGAATGTGCGAGTCGGCCGGCATTTCAACGAAGAGATTGCGGCGTGGGGTGCGGCGATCGAGCCCTGAGACCATACAAAAAGAGCGGCGAAGGTTTCCCTCCGCCGCTCTCCTTATTCTGTCAGACGGTGCCGCCGGCGAAGCCGTTGGCCGGATCGGGTGTTTCCCGTCCGCCGCCCGATCTGGCCGATGCTTGCGCACCGCCGCGGTCGTTGCCGCGGCGTCGGCCTGATCAGTGCGCCTTGTCCATCGCGTCGGCCTTGTTCTCGGCGGTCGCCTTGATCGCGTCGGCCTTGTTGTCGAGCGCGGCGGCGGTGTTCGAGGCGCTGTCCTTGATCGCGTCGGCGGCGTTCGAGGCGTTGTCGACGATCATGTCGCCCTGGTTCTCGAGCGCGTCGGCCGTGTTTTCGGCGTTGGCGACGACGTTGTCGGCGGCCGGGGTCTCGTGGCTGCACGCAGCGAGCGAGAACAGGCCGGCGGAGGCGGCGACGATCAGAAGCTTCTTCATATTTGGGCATCCCCTGTTGTGGGCGGACGGTTGTTCATAGCCCGCCGCTGAGCGCCCTATGCCAAATGTGGCAGGGGCACGGCAAGCGCGTTGTAAACAGCATTCGCCCCCAAAAGTTGCGCGGTTCGTCGTATTTGGGCGCCCCCCGATAAATAGCGCCGCTATTTCGCGTACCAGCGGCGCCCCTGGCCGGCAGGCCGCAAGCCCGTCAGACGACGCGGCGAGCTACATGACATTTCGCGTGGCGACCACCGGTCCGCGATCAGCCCGGCGGCGTCGCCCTTTTTCCCCCGCCCCTGCATCCTTTCCGAAAAGTTAACGTAACTCCCCCGCCTTTGGCCTGCGCTTTTGCCGGCAAAAGGGGGAGACGATCCATGCGTAACAAAATGTTGACCGCCGCGTTGGCGGCTGGAACGATGGCCCTGGCCGGCCCCGCGAGTGCCGCGGATTACATTATCAATTTTTCGACCAACCAGGTCCTGTTCGGCGGCAATCAAACGGGCAGCGCGACCGTCACGACCAGCAACACGCTGACCACCAGCCCGCTCGGGATCTTGGGCTATGCGATCACCGGGATCACCGGGATGCTCAATGGGTCGGCGATCAACGGGCTGAGCGGATTCCAGGGGTCGGACAATTTCTATTACACCTCGGGCAGTTTCGTCGACGGCAGTGGCCTCGGCTTCACCACCGCGGGCGGCACCAGCGCGAGCCTGTATTTCGCCAGCGCGGCGCAGCGCTATCAGCTGACGACGACCTCGCCATTCTCGAGCGGCTACGTGACCGCGACGTCGCGCGCCGCCGTCGCTCCGGTGCCGGAGCCTGCCGTCTGGGCGATGCTGCTGATCGGGTTCGGCGGGGTCGGCGCTGCCCTGCGTCGCCGCACGATGCCTGTCGCGGCGGCATCGTTCGCCTGACCTTTCCCGGCGCCGGATCATCGCGGTGGTCCGGCGCACGGAAATCCAATTCGTTCCGATATCGTAACGTGTTGCGCGCGCCATTGATCGATTGCCTCCGGCCTATGCCGGGGCTAGCCACGTCGCATGCCTGACCGCTTCGACGCCGACGCCGCGCGCGCGCGCCTGATCGAAGCATTGCAGCGCGCGGGCGAGGACGATCGCGCCGCGTTCCAGGACATCTACCGCCTGACCTCCGCGAAGCTTTTCGGCATTTGCCTGCGTATCTGTGGCGAGCGCACCGGCGCGGAGGATGTGTTGCACGAGGTGTATCTGACGATCTGGAAACGGGCAGGCGCGTTCGAACCGGGGCGCGCGAGCCCGATTTCGTGGCTCGCGACTATCGCCCGCAACCGCTCGATCGACTGGGTCCGCGCGCGGGGGAGCCGACCCACCCGTCCGATCGAGGAGGCCGCCGATATCGCCGACGATACGCCCGACCAGCTCAGCGTGGCGCAACGCGACGAATTGTCGCGCCGGCTGCACGATTGCCTCGACGCGCTGGAGGAGCGCCAGCGCGACGCGATCCGCACCGCCTTCTTCGACGGCATGACCTATGCCGAGCTTGCGGACGCCAAGGGCGTGCCGTTGGGCACGATGAAGAGCTGGGTGCGCCGCGGCTTGATGCAGCTTAAGGGGTGCGTCGGCGATGACTGACGATCCCACCCTCGGCGGGCCCGATCCCGACATGACTGCGGCCGAACTGGCGTTGGGGTTGCTCGAGGGCGACGAGCGCGCCGCCGCATTGCGCCGCATGCTCGCCGATCCCGCGTTCGCGCGCGAGGTGGAGGGCTGGCGCAACCGGCTGGCGGGGCTGTTCGACGATTATCGCGAGGTAGCCGCGCCGGAGTCGGTCGCTGCCCGGCTCGCCGCGCCCAATGAGACTCCGAGGGCCCGCAGCGCCTGGCCGATCCTCGCGCTCGCCACTGCGCTGGCGGCGGCGGTCGCTCTGTTCTTCGTGACTCGCCCCGGCCCGGCGCCGCTGCCGATCCCGGTGGCGCAGCCCCATCAGATGATGGTCGCTTCGCTGATGATGACCGACAAATCGGCCTCGGTGCCCGCGGCGATCGATATGACGACGGGCGAAATGAGCATCCCGCACGCCGACATGGCGCCGGCGGGCAAGAGTGCGCAGCTGTGGATGATCGGCAGCGACGGCGTGCCCAAGCCGATGGGCTTGCTCGCCGCGCAAGGTACGTCGCGGATGACGCTGGCCCTCGACCAGCGCCGCCAGCTCGCCGCCGGGGTGACGCTCGCGGTGTCGGTCGAACCCGTCGGCGGATCGCCCACCGGCAAACCGACCGGGCCCGTCGTCGCCGCCGGAAAGATCACGCTCGCCTAAATCATGATCCTCCCCCGCCAGGGGGAGGTGTCAGGCGCAGCCTGACGGAGGGGGCGGTCGGCGACCAACCGTCGCCTCGTTTCCGCCCCTTCCGTCGCCTTCGGCGCAACCTCCCCCTAGCGGGGGAGGATTAAGGGCATTGCTGCATCCGCCGGGCCGCACCGGCCGTATCTTAGCCCGCAATCGCCAATCAGGCGGTGGAGGAGAAACGCACCATGAAGACAGTTCGTAATATCATGATCGCCGCGACGCTCGTGGCCGGCGCGACCGGCGGTTATGCCGCGATGAAGAACCCGATGGTCGGTGGCGCGCCGATGTTCGCGACCAAGAATATCGTCCAGAACGCGGTCAATTCGAAGGATCACACGACCTTGGTCGCCGCGGTCAAGGCCGCGGGTCTGGTCGATACGCTGTCGGGCGCCGGGCCGTTCACCGTGTTCGCGCCGACCAACGCCGCCTTCGCCAAGCTGCCCGCGGGCACCGTCGACACCTTGCTCAAGCCCGAGAACAAGGCCGCGCTGACCGGCGTCTTGACCTATCACGTCGTCCCTGGCCGAATCACCGCCGCGATGATCGCCGCCAAGGCGCAGGCCAATGGCGGCACCGCGACCTACGCCACGGTCAACGGCGGCTCGCTGAGCTTCAAGAAAATGGGCGGCGGCTGGGCGATTATGGACGGCAAGGGCGACATGGGCATGATTACCATCGCCAACGTGATGCAGTCGAACGGCGTGATCCACGTCATCGACACCGTTATGCTTCCGTAAGTGCGGGAGCGAGGGGCCGGCTTTCCTCCTGTGGCCGGTCCCTCATTTTTCGCGGCTGGTGCGCGCATGGAGCGTCGGCTAACGATCCAGTTTCGGTCTTAGACCTACCAGCGCGGCGACGCTGAAAGCTGCCCTTCGATCAAATATCCTGCGTGCGCCCGATTGCTGATGTATGGGCGGATATGACCGCAAAGGTCCTAACAACCCTACAGACCTATTCGTGGCGTCAATTCGGGGGCGATGCGCTTGCAGGGATCACCGTGGCCTTGGTCGCGCTGCCCCTCAGCATCGCTATTGCCATCGCATCGGGGGCTTCTCCCGCAGCGGGACTCATTACAGCCGTCGTTGCTGGCTTCCTCATCTCGGCCTTGGGCGGAAGCAGGGTGCAGATTGGCGGGCCGACGGGCGCGTTTATCGTGGTCGTTTACGGCGTGCTCCACCATCACGGCTACAATGGCTTGCTCGTCGCCACGCTAATGGCGGGCTTCATCCTTTTGGTTGCGGGGTTACTTAGAGCTGGTCGACTGATCCGACATGTGCCGGAATGCGTAATCGAGGGCTTTACCATCGGCATCGCGATCGTGATTGCGGTAAGCCAGATCAAGGACCTTGCCGGGATGACGGGAGCGGCGCTGCCTGCGGACTTTCTGCCTAAAATACATGGCCTGTGGGCAATGCGAACCTCGATCGATCTGGCATCGCTCGCTCTCGGGCTTGTTTCCATTGCAGCGATCCTCGGCCTGCGCCATCTCGCACCCAAAATCCCTTGGCTCGTCTTGGTCGTCGCGGTCGCGAGCCTCGTCGCCGGCGTTGCGCTTCCTTCGATCGAGACAGTGGCGGCACGCTACGGAGAGCTGCCAAGAGGATTGCCCATGCCGGCGCTGCCCGAGATTAGTCTGGGACTTGTCATCGGGTTGGCGCCATCCGCCCTGACCATCGCCTTTCTGGTTGCGATCGAGTCCTTACTTTCGGCGATCGTCGCCGACCGCATGATCGGCGGCGCGCACCGCTCAAATGCCGAACTTATTGCTCAAGGTGTTGCAAATCTGGCCTCGCCGCTGTTCGGCGGTCTGCCCGCAACCGGAGCGATCGCGCGCACGGCCACGAACGTGAACGCAGGGGGTCGCACACCGATCGCCGGGATCGTCCACGCGCTCACGATCCTTGCGGCAATGCTCCTCGCCGCGCCGCTGGCCGGCGCATTGGCGCTCCCCGCCTTGGCCGGCCTGCTCGTGGTAACGGCCTGGACGATGAGCGAGCCGCATCGCTGGCCAGAGCGGATGCGGATGCCAAAATCTGATTTGTTGCTCTTGATCTTGACCGCGTCTCTGACTGTCGTGGTGGACCTGACGGCCGCAATTGCCGTGGGCACAATAATCGGAATTGTCCTACGATATCGCCGACGGGAGATGGGCTCGTCAAACTGGCGCACGCCGTTCCGATGGGGCGGGGGACGACCGAAACAGTGACGTGCTGTGCAAATGCGGTCTGACCGCTTTCCCCTAATAGAACACCAGGGTCGCTGCCGAAGCTCAGCCGACAGCCTCGGCGCGGATTTTCTGCGTGCCCTTCACGGCCGTTCCGTCCGCCGGCCGGGGCCTTCGGTCGGGCCTGAGATAAGCGGCGCTATTTCAGGGTCAGCGCACGCACCATCACCAGATGATCCTTCACCACCGGGATGATCTCGCCCGCCGCGGCCTTCAGGGTCGGGGCGTCGCCCTTGTCGGCGTAGAGCTGCAGCAGCGAGAGCGCCTGGTTGTGGGCATCGACCTGGCCGGCGACATAGGCCTTGTCGAAATCGGCGCCCTTGAGCTTGCCGAGGTCGGCGAGCCTAGTGGGATAGTCGGAGCCCGGCAGCGTGGAGTCGGGGGTGATGGCGGGGCTGGCCGCCGCCCCCGCCTTCTTGATCTTGGCAGTAGATTCGGTGTGCGCGGCGATCATCCTGGCAGCGAACGCCTTGACCGCGGCGGAGGCGCCGTTGGTCTGGGCGAGTCTGGCTGCAGCGATTTCGAACGTGTCGCTTTTCGCCGCGAGGTCGGCGAATTGCTGCGCGCTCGGCGTGGCTGCCATCATGCCGGTGTCCTGGGTTGGGGCGGCCGCGACGTCGTTCGTTGTCGTGGTCGTCGTGCCGGTGGTGCGGGCCACGCTCGCGTCGGTGCGCGACCCGCAGGCGGCGAGGGCGGCGGCGAGGGCGAGCGGGGTAAGGTAGCGCAACGGGGTGCCGGTCATGGGACTTCCTCTGGTCATGTGGCGAGTCAACGCGGGCCATCATCCCGGCGTTCCGGCGCTCCTTGCCTTACGTTAGGACGATTATACGGGAACCACGCCTCCCGCCAACGGTCTTATCGCTCATGCCTACGCCATTTTCGACCCTTCCCCTGCCGGCTCACCCCGCGCAGGACGACCTCCGGGCGCTGTTGCACGCGCATGTCGATGCCGCCGATTTTCCGTGCGTCGGCGCGAAAGCGGCGGCGGCCAAGGGCACGCTCGAAGTGCTCGGCGCGCGCGCGATCGACAGCGCGTGGGACGATGTGCGGATCCACGACCGGCTGCTCGGCTGGGCGCATACCTATCGCGAAGACCCGGCGCTGTTCCGCAGCCTGGCGGTGGTGTTCGAGGGGCCCGACGACCTCGGCGAAGCGGCGTTCGAACAGGCGCTGTGGACGCGCGTCCAGTCGCTATCCGACAAGGACGTGTGGCGCGGCCAGGATTACGACGCGCGCGTCAGCCCGGACCCGACCGACCAGCATTTCTCGCTGAGCTTCGGCGGCGAGGCGTTCTTCGTCGTCGGGCTGCACCCCCATGCGAGCCGCCCGGCGCGGCGCTTCGCGCGGCCGACGATGGTGTTCAACCTCCACGACCAGTTCGAACAGCTGCGCGCGGCGGGCAAATACGAAGGCATGCGCGAAAAGATCATGGTCCGCGACGAGGCCGTCGCGGGCAGCCGCAACCCGATGCTCGCACGCCACGGCGAGGCGAGCGAGGCGCGGCAATATTCGGGACGCGTGGTCGACGATGGGTGGCGCTGCCCGTTTCATTATTCGGGGTCGGAATGACCGCGACCATCACCATTCCCGAACGCAGCGGGACCGCGTTCCGCTTGCCCAAGGGCGCGACGCTGACGGTGATCGATCCGAGGGGCGAGCAAGTCGCCGACCTGCTGGCGTTCAACGCCGACGATATGGGGGAGGTCATCTCGTCGGGCCGCACGCTCGATTATGCCGAGACGATCTATCTGACGATGGGGCACAAGCTCTATTCGAACCGCAGCCGGATGATGCTCGACATTATCGGCGATACCGTCGGACGGCACGATTTCCTGCTGACGCCGTGCTCGGTCGACACGTTCGTGCATTTCTATCCCGATCTGCCGGTGCATCGCGGGTGTTTCGGCAATCTGGCCGCGGCGCTCGAGCCCTATGGCGTGACACCGGACATGATCCCGACCGCGTTCAATTGCTTTATGAATGTGCCGGTCGATGGTGAGACCGGGAAGCTGCGCGTGTTGCCGCCGGTCAGCAAAGCGGGGGACAGCATCACCTTTCGCGCGGAGATGGATTTGGTCATCGGGCTGACCGCCTGCTCGGCGCCCGATTCGAACGGGGGGACGTTCAAGCCGATTCAGTATAGGGTGGAGTAGGCGAACCGGACGGGATTGGCGATTAGATAACCAAATAGGATAATTTTATCTTGACATCGTAACGCTGTTTGGTTATTGATCAGGAACGTTGAAGAATTGCGATTCGGGCCGGGGCGGCGACGCCTTCCGGCCCTTTTTCGTGCCGTGAGGAGAGAAGCATGGGGGACATGATCAGCGGCAACAAGCACTGCGCGTTGCAACGAGGCGAGCCTCGCCGCGCGCACGTTCCTCTGGGCGCTACCGCAAGTGATGCGCGACGGGCTGGTCTATTTCGAACAAGCGGAGGATGATGTGCAGGCTTTCGACGACGTGCTGTTCCCGCTCGCGCTGGGCCGCGAGGCGGAGGTGAGCCCGGGCTTTTCGACCGCGATCGCGACCAGCGCCGGCGGGCATGAGGCGCGCACCGCGAGCTGGGCGGAGGCGCGGACGAGCTATGACGTTGGGCCCGGAGTGCGGTCGGAAAGCGACATCGCCGACCTGCTCGCCTTCTTCCGCGCGCGGATGGGGCCGACACGTGGGTTTCGCTTGCGCGATCCGTTCGATCCGGTCGGGGTGAATGAGGCAATCGGCACCGGCGACGGCGTCGCGACGCGGTTTGCCTTGGTTCGACAATATGGCGAGAGCAGCCGGCGCATCACCCGCCCGGTCGCGGGGAGCGTAGGGGTGGGTGGCGAGCGTAGCGAGCTCCCTTCGGTCGCACCCACCCCCAGCCCCTCCCTTGCAGGGAGGGGAGAAGCGAACACAACTCCTTCTTCACGCGCGCTCACGCGGGCGCGCGAGGCGTTGGGGGTGCCGTTCCGGCTGCACGGGCGGGATTTGCGCGGGATGGATTGTGTTGGGCTCGCGGCCTGGGCGTGGGATGAGTCGGCACCGACGGGTTACGCGCTGCGTGCTTCGCCGAGTGAACGGATCGGGTGCGAATTGGCGGCGCTGGGGTTCGTCCGGGGGGCGGGGCCTGGCGCGATCGTGCTGGTCGCGCCGGGATCGGGGCAGCTTCACCTCGGCATTTCGGCCGGCGCCGGCATTATCCATGCCGATGCCGTCGCGCGTCGCGTGGTCGAGCGTGCCGCGCCGCTGCCCTGGCCGATTCTGGCCGGATGGATTCGGGAGGATTGAATGGCGACGCTTGTCCTGACCACGGTCGGCACCTTGGTCGGCGGGCCCATCGGCGGTGCGATCGGCGCGCTGGTCGGCCAGCGGATCGACGGCGAATTGTTCAAGCCCAAGGGCCGCGAAGGGCCGCGGCTTACCGACCTCAAGCTCCAGACGTCGAGCTACGACAGCCCCGTCATGGCAGTGGCCGATGGCGGGTTCGCGGTGTCGGGCGCGCGGGCAGCGCGGCGCACGATCGCGGCGATCGAGCGCGCGCCGAAGACGCTGAGCCTCGCTTACTACGATCCCTCACGCGACTATCAGACCGGGATGCAGCGCGCGCGGCGGCCGGGCGCCGGCACGCGCGACGACCGGATCGACTTGCCGGCGGCGCTGGACGCCGGGGCGGCGAAGGCGCTGGCCGAGACCCTGGTGCAGCGCGCGGCGACCGAGCGTGAGCAGCGGACGGTCGCCTTGCCCGCCGCCGCCGCGGATATCGCGCCCGGCAGCCTCGTCGCGATCGATGGCGAGGGCGGGCGCTGGCGCGTGGTCGAGGCGGCGCTCGAGGGGATGGTGACGACCTTGACGTGCGTGCGGGTCGCGCCGCCGGGGCCCGCCGCGAGCGCGTCGCCGGGTCGCGGTTTGCCCGCACCCGATCGCGTGGCGGGCGCGACCATCCTGCGCGTTGCCGAATTGCCGGCGCTCGGCGATTCGCCGCTCGCCGCGCCGCGACTGTCGGTGATGGCCAACGGGACCGGGGCCGGATGGCGGCGCGCGGCGTTGCTTTATAGCCTCGATGATGGGGCCAGCTGGCGCGACGGCGGCGACACCGCAGCGCCCACGATCATCGGCGCGCTCGTCAGCGTGCCCGCCGCCGCGCCGGCGACGCTGGTCGATCTGGCGAACAGCTTCGAAGTGGATCTAGCGCGCGCCGACATGGTGCTCGGCGACGCCGACGACGCCGCGCTCGATCGCGGCATCAATCTGGCGTTGGTCGGCGGCGAATTGCTCCAGTTCGGCCGCGCCGAACAGATTGGCCCGGCGCGCTGGCGGCTGTCGCATTTGTGGCGCGGGCGGCGCGGGACCGAGGCGGCGGCGGGTAGGCAGGCCATCGGCGATCGATTCGTCCTCCTGACGCCCGACGTCGTTGCCACGATCGACCTGCCCGTCGCGGCGATCGGCTCGACGGTGCGCGTGCTGGCGAGCGGGATCGGCGACACCGCCGGCCCGGTCGAAGCGGATTGCCTGGTGGACGGCGCTTCGGTGCGTCCGCCGAGCCCTGCCCAGCTTCGTATCGATACGATCGCTGGCGTGCCCACGCTGACCTGGGCACGCCGCAGCCGCGCCGGGTTCCGCTGGATCGACGGCGGCGACGTGCCGCTCGCCGAAGAGAGCGAGACCTATCGCATCACGGTCGAGCCGCTTGCCGGCGCGCCACGCGCGGTGATCCAGAGCGGGCGCGTCGCGGCGCTCGACCTGGCCGAAGCGGTCACGGGTACGATCCTGACCGTGCGCCAGATCGGCGTGCTGGCCGAATCGCTGCCGGCGCGACTCGAAATTTCTTAACAAGGATCAAGGCCATGAGCGACATCCAGACCGACCGTTTCGCGCTCCCGTTGCTCCAGCCGGCCCAGGCGCAGAAAGAGATGTGGCACAACGAAGCGCTCGCGGCGCTCGACCTGCTCGTCCAGCCCGCGGTCGAAGCAATCGGCATCGACACCCCGCCGGGCGCCCCCGAATCGGGCCAATCCTGGATCGTCGGCGGCGCGCCAACGGGCGCCTGGTCGGGAAAGGCGCGCCATCTGGCGGGCTGGAGCGGCGGCGGCTGGCGGTTTGCCGCACCGGTCGATGGCATGACGGTATGGGCGATTGCCGACGCGCTCACCGCACGGTTCAGCGGGGGAGGGTGGGTATTGGGCGAGGAAGCCTGCGCGCGCGTCGTGATCGGCGGCGACCATGTGGTAGGCCCACGGCAAGCAGCGGTCGCATCCCCTTCGGGCGGTGCGGTGATCGACGCTGAATCGCGCGTTGCGCTGAGCGCTATTCTCGGCGCGTTGCGGGCTCACGGACTGATCGCAACGTGATCCGAAAGCGGCGGAAAAGCGCGAAAAAGTGTTGCGCTAGCGCCACAGCTAACCCGTTTTGTTTCGCTTGCGCGGAAACTATCCATTGGGTAGTGAGTTTGCGCTGTCCGTAGTGACAAATTCGAAAGGGGATACAGATGCGCAAGCTTGCCATTGCCGTGGCGCTCGCTTCAACCGCACTTGCGACGCCCGCGCTAGCGCGTGACAAGGCGTGGTATGTTGGCGTCGAAGGCGGCGCGATGATTGTCGAAGACATACATTTCGACATCACCAGCGGTGCTACAACGACCAAGGACGCCGCTCAGCTCGATCATGAATACGGCTACGATGTCGGCGGCACCGTCGGCTACGATTTCGGCATGTTCCGGATCGAGGCCGAGGTCGCCTATAAGGGTGCGGCCGTCGACAAATGGCGTTCGACGGTGCGGACGCCGGGCTTCAACGCTAATGGGTCGGCATTCGCCGGAGGCGGCGCTGTGCCGGGCACATACGTTTATGCCGGCGGCAAGACCACCGCGCTGAGCTTCATGCTCAACGGCATGCTCGACTTCGGCGACGATGACGGCCTTCAGGGCTTCGTCGGCGGCGGTGTCGGCGTCGCACGGGTCAAGGCCGAGAAGTATGCGCTGAACACGTTCGGCAGCTTCCTCGACGATTCGGACACCGTGTTCGCCTGGCAGGCAATCGCCGGCGTCCGCGCGCCGTTGACCGACAATATCGACGCGTCGCTGAAGTATCGCTTCTTCAACGCGCAGAATGTCAAGCTGGTCGATGTCGCCGGCCGCACGCTGGAAGGCCGCTTCCGGTCGCACAGCCTGATGGGCGGCGTGACCTTCAACTTCGGCGAACCGCCGGCACCGCCGCCGCCGCCGGCGCCCGAGCCCGTCGCTCCGCCGCCGCCGGCACCGGAACCCGTCGTGGCTCCGCCGCCGCCGGTCTGCTCGCCTGGCCCGTTCATCGTGTTCTTCGAGTGGGACAAGTCGGACATCACGCCGGAAGCGGCGTCGATCCTCGACAACGCGATCTCGCAATATGCGAATTGCGGCAACGCGCAGGTCATGCTGGCCGGCCACGCCGACCGTTCGGGTTCGGCGCAATACAATGTGGGTCTCTCGCAGCGTCGTGCCGACGCGGTGAAGGCTTACATGGTCGCGCACTCGATCCCCGACGCGGTGGTCACCGAGCAAGCGTTCGGCGAAAGCCGTCCGCGCGTCGAGACCGCCGATGGCGTCCGCGAGGTCCAGAACCGTCGCGTGGAAATCACTTACGGTCCGGGTTCGGGTCAGTAAGTCTTTCCGCACGAACGAATTGGGGGGTCGGGAAACCGGCCCCCTTTTTCGTGCTCGCTGCAGCGGATTAGCGCCGCTAATCCGCGTCCGGCGCCAACGCCGGGCAACGAGCGCGGTCGGCGAGCGCGAAGCGTCTCGGCCGACGACGCGGCTTTGCCGCGGCGGGTCGCCCTTCCATAGTTCCTAATCTTGCATGGCCGTGGCTTATGGCGATCTGCGAATGACGATGCTTGCGCCCCGCCCGCTGAAGGGTAAGGGCTTAAGTGCGGTCCAACGATCCGACTGGCAAAATCCCATACTTGCGATAGAGCGTCGGCAACACGATCTGGCACGCAGCCGGACGTTCCTGTTTTCCGCACCTGTCGAGGCAATCCATGCGAATTACGATGATCGGATCGGGCTATGTCGGCCTGGTGTCTGGCGCCTGCTTTTCCGATTTCGGGCACGACGTGATTTGCGTCGACAAGGATGCGGCGAAGATCGATGCGCTCAAGGCGGGGCGCATGCCGATCTACGAGCCCGGGCTCGACCAGCTCGTCGCGTCGAACGTCGCCGCAGGCCGACTGACCTTCACGACCGACCTCACGCAGGCCGTCGCGGGGGCGGACGCCATCTTCATCGCGGTCGGAACCCCATCACGCCGCGGCGACGGCCATGCCGACCTGACCTATGTCTTCGACGCGACGCGTGAGATCGCCGCCGCGGTCACCGGCCCGACGGTCGTCGTCACCAAGTCCACCGTGCCCGTCGGCACCGGCGACAAGGTCCAGGACATCCTTCGGGAAGAGCGGCCCGACATCGAGATCGCGGTCGTGTCCAACCCCGAATTCCTGCGCGAGGGTGCTGCGATCGGCGATTTCAAGCGCCCCGACCGCATCGTCATCGGTACCGAGGACGCCAACGACGGCGAGCGCGCGCGTGCGGTGATGCGCGACGTCTACCGCCCGCTCTACCTCAACGAATCGCCGATCCTGTTCGTCGGGCGGCGCACGTCGGAACTGATCAAATACGCGGCGAACGCGTTCCTTGCGACCAAGATCACCTTCATCAACGAGATCGCCGACCTGTGCGAAGCGGTCGGCGCGAACGTCCAGGACGTGTCGCGCGGGATCGGGCTCGACAATCGGATCGGCAAAAAATTCCTGCATGCCGGGCCAGGCTATGGCGGATCGTGCTTCCCCAAGGACACGCTGGCGCTACTCAAGACCGCCGAGGATTTCGGCACGCCGACGCGGATCGTCGAAGCGGTGGTGTCGGTCAACGACACGCGCAAGCGCGCGATGGGCCGCAAGATCGTCCACGCGCTGAACGACGACGCCAAGGGCAAGACCGTCGCGGTGCTTGGCCTCACCTTCAAGCCCAACACCGACGACATGCGCGACGCGCCGAGCCTGGCGATCATCCAGAGCCTGCTCGATGCCGGCGCGACGGTGCGCGCCTACGACCCGGAGGGGATGGAGGCGGCCAAGGCGATGATGCCCGACGTCACGTATTGCAGCAGCGCCTACGAAGCCGCGACGGGGGCGGACGCGGTGGCGATCGTGACCGAGTGGGACACGTTCCGCGCGCTCGACCTCAAGCGGCTGGCGGGGGTGATGGCGGGCAACGCGATGGTCGACCTGCGCAACATCTATCGGCCCGAGGATGTCGCGAAGGCGGGGTTCGCCTATTCGTCGGTCGGGCGCTGACGTCCCAGCGTTTCGAGCACGAAGTCGGCGCGCGCGGAAACGCTGTCGCGCGGTAGGATGACGGCGTCGTAACCGGCGGTGCGATAGGCTGCGGCGACGCGGTCATAGTCGGACAGCGCCTTGGCGAGGCTGTGCCGGCGATCGGCGTCGGTTTCGTAGATGTCGGGCCAGGGCGGGGCGAGGAACAGGCGATCGTAGCGGTAGCGCGCGACGAGCGCCGCGGCTGACTCGCTGGCGCAAGCCTGGAGCGCGACGGCCGCGTCGACGATACCGCGATCGAAGAAGGTCAGCCCGTCCGCAGCCTCATGATCGGCGATCGACATCGCCATGGCATGCCGAGCAGACCCTGCGGGATCGTCCCAGGGCAGCGCGCCATTTCTGCCCGCCCGCACATCGGCGATGATGCGCCGTCCCGGCTCGCGGACCACCTGATGTCCGCGCCGTGCCAGTTCCTCGAGCAGGGTAGACTTGCCCCCGCCCGAACAGCCCGAGATCATGACAAAGCAGTCGCCGCTCAAAGTGCGGCCGCCAGCCAATCGGGCACGATCGCGTCGCCCAGCGCTTCGACGCGACGTAGTTCGACCATCAGGCCGAGGTCGGGGTAGGCGGCGCGGGTGCGGTCGCCCGCCGCGCCGATCGGGGCTGCGACCAGCCGCCGGTTGACCTTGGCGCGATAATGCATCCGCGCGGTATTTTCCTGCCCCACGTAACAGCCCTTGGCGAAACTGACGCCTTCCAGTTCGGCGGCGTTGGCCTCGAGCCACAGGGTCTTGTCGGAGCCGAGCTCGCCGACACCCTCCGTCACGCCCAGCGACAGGCGATGCGCGAGCCAGCCGGCCGCGGGGTCGCCTGCGCTGCCCAGCCATCTTTTGCCAAGCGCGGCAAGGCGCGGGTCGGGGACGCCCAGGTCGTGATCCTTCGCCCAATGCACCGCGCCAGGCGCCGGCTCGATCGTGATCGCGCGGCGCAGGCGATACATCGACAGCCGCCGCTTGAGGCTCTCGGCCTCGGCCGCTTCGCAATCGATCAGGATCGCGTCGCCATCGGCCCAGAGCAGGAAATCGAACAGCGCCTTGCCCTGCGGCGTCAGCAGCCCCGACCAGCGCGGCGTCGCCGCGTCGAGCGTCGCGACGTCCTGCGTCACCAGCCCCTGCAGAAACCCGCGCACATCGTCCCCCGCGACGCGAATCAGCGCGCGGTCGGTGAGGGTGGTTCCGTCAGCCATTGGTCTGAGCTAGGGACGAACAATCGGTTTGTCACCCGTTCGCCCTGAGCTTGTC
>JBDSWC010000035.1:0-14234 GCA_039926845.1 Sphingomonas sp.
TCGACATGGCTGCCGTCCGGGCGCGACAGGTCGCCGCCAAGTTGCAAGTTGTAAGGCGGATCGGCGAAGATCAGGTCGATCGACTTGGCCGGCAACGCGCGCATCGCGGCGATGCAGTCGCCCATGATGATCCGGTCGAGCGGAAGCTCGCTGTTCACACCGACGGGCGCCTTCACTGGCGCGCGTTTAACCTTGTCGATGACCCCCATCGATTTCCCCTTCCCCGATTTCTCGCGCCCACGAAAACCGGGCGCGCGGACTCCGGTCAAGCGAAGTTTAGTTAACGACTTGGGTTACCAAATCGTTAAGAAACCGGAACATTTCGCGACGCCGACCAGATGTTGAGTCGGCGGTTATCCACAGACCCAATTGGTGGGGTGTGGCGCGAAAGACTCACAGGTCGAACTTGATGTCGAGCAGCATGCCGACGTCGCCCGCGTGAACGCCCAGCGCGAGTTTGCCCGCGTCGAGCGCCAGCGAAAAGCGGCCGGCACCGGTCGCGCCGAGGGCGAGCACGCCCGCGGTTAGGATGATCAGGAAGCGCATCGGACTATCCCCTGCTTGAAGGCGGCGGGCGCCGATAGCCCGCCGCCGACGTGTCATCCGCCGCAGCGGCAATCAAGGCCGCACTTGCAGTCGACGCAGGTGCAGGTTTCCGAACAACGGGCATTGGTTTCGTTTTGCGTGGTCATCGTCTTTCTCCTCTTGGGTTGAGGATTGTCGAATAGGCGCCGTGAGCGCACCGCGATTGAACGCAACGGCTAAAGTCGCGTGAGCGTCGTGGCGGGCAAGCCGAAGGTCCGCCGGAACACCCGGCTGAAATGCGCCGAGTCCGAAAAGCCAGCGCCGTGCGCGGCCTCGGTCAGCGAATGCCCCTCCGCATAAGCGTCGATCGCGCGCGTCAGCCGCTGCCAGACCATGAACGTCTTGAAGGGCAGCCCGGTCTGCTCGACGAACAGGTGACGCAGGCGGCTGGCCGACAGGAATACCCCGGCCGCCCGTGCCGCGGCGTCGAGCGATGTGGCGGCGTGACGCGCGGCATGGTCGATCACGCGCGCGATACGGGGATCGGGCATCGCCGGTTCGACCGGCGGGACGATTGCATCCACCGCCGCACGCCCAGCGGCGATCAGCGCGTCGGGCGTGAGCGCATCGTCGAAGGTGCCGGCAAGCGGCGCGAGCGCGCGCAACAGCGGCGCGGCGTCGAGCGTCATCATGTCGCGCCCAACGAACGCCTGGCCCAAGGCGCGTCCCCATCGGCTCTCGGGCTCGACGAACACGAAGGCGAGCAAACCCGAGGCCTGGAAGCGGTGGATGGCGTCCGCGGCGACCGCGATCGCCGATCCGTCCAGCACGGTGTCGGCGGTCGCGAGCGTCAGCCGGCCCGCGAGGACAACGGTGATCTGGATCGCGTGATGCGCGTGAAAGTCGGCATCGCCGAACCCGTCGGGGGCGTCGAGCACCCACACGCTCAGCCCGTCGCCCATCGCGATCTTTGCGCGCCCGAGCGCCACCCGGCTAGCCCGTCACGGCCGGCTCGAACCGGAATTCGCACTGCGCGACCGGCGCGAAGCTGCGGCGGTGGAGCGGGGTGGGGCCGTGCTCCTGCAGCGCGCGCAGATGTTCGGGCGCCGGATAGCCCTTGTTCCGCTGCCAGCCGTAATGCGGATACGATTCGGCGTGCGCGATCATGATCTGGTCGCGGGTATGTTTGGCGACGATCGACGCCGCGGCGATCGACAGGCTGATCCCGTCGCCCCTGACGATCGCGGTCGCGGCGTAGCCCCAACGCGGCAAACGGTTGCCGTCGACCAGCACATGGCCCGGGTCGCAGCCCAGGACGGCGCACAATTGCTCGACCGCGAGCGTCATCGCCTTCATCCGCGCCCAATAGATGTTGAGCACGTCGATCTCGTCGTTTTCGACAATCCCGACGCCGACGATCGCACACTTGCGCAGCCGGTCGTGGAGCCGGTGGCGTTCGGCGGCGCTCAATTTCTTCGAATCGTCGATCCCGCGCGGGATTCCCTTGGCGGGCAGGATCACCGCGGCGGCGACCACCGGCCCTGCGAGCGGGGCGCAGCCGGCTTCATCGACGCCGGCGACGGGCGCGAGGCAGAGCTTTTCGTGTTTGAGGCTCGGCATCAGTTGAGCCGCCATGGCGGATAGCGCCGGTTCTCGTCGGCTTGATACAAACACACCGGATTGCCCGAAGGGTCGGTCAGCCGCGCCTCGCGCCATAGCCAGGATTGGTCGGTAGGGAGTTGGTCGAATGTCACCCCGGCTTTCTGGAGCCGCTCGACCTCGGCATCAAGGCTCTCGCATTCGAAGAACACGGTCGGTCGTGCCCCGACCTCGACCGACAGCGTCGCGCCGCCGGCCGCTTCGAAGCGCGCGTAATGATCGTCGTCGGTGCCGACGACCTGCTTGAGGCCGAGCGCTGTGTAGAAGGCGCACGACGCGGCGTAATCGGCGGTCGGCACCGTGACTTGATTGAACCGTGCTCCCGGACCGAAATCGAGCCGCACCGACTGATGCCCCATCGGCCCGTGCCCGCCACCGAGCCCCGGCGCGTCGTGCAGCGCCAGCCGCACGAACTGCCGCGCGCGGGCAACCGCGGTCTTGAGCGATTTGCCGTAAGCGAGATTGGTCGCGATCGCCGAGGACAAAGTGCAGCCGGTCCCATGCGTGCTCGTCGTGTCGATGCGCTCGGACTCCCAGCGCGTTTCGGTGCCGTCGGCCTCGATCAGGCGGTCGGTGAGGACATCGCCGCCGCCATGCCCGCCCTTGGCCAGCAGTGCGCAGCCGTGCGCCAGCACCGCCGCCTCACCACCCAATGCTTCGAACTCCGGCAAGTTGGGCGTTACTACGGTCGCGAGCTGCATCAGCCGCTCGAACGCCGCAATCGTATCCGCGTCCGCCAGTGCATCTCCGCTGGTCGCGACCATCACCGGGTCGAACACGATCGGCACCTTCAGCCCCGTCAGCACGTCCGCCACCGCATGCGCGGTCTCGGCCGATCCGATCATCCCGATCTTGACCGCGTCGACCCCGATATCGGTCACCACCGAATTGATCTGCGCGACGACCATGCCGGCGGGCACCGGCAGCACCGCCTGCACGCCCAGCGTGTTCTGCGCGGTGATCGCGGTGATCGCGGTCATGGCGTGGCCGCCGAGCATCGTCACCGTCTTGATATCGGCCTGGATGCCCGCGCCGCCGCCCGAATCGCTGCCGGCGATGATGAGAATACGAGGGGTCACGGGATTATCAAACGGCGCTAAGTTGACACTAGGTTGACACTGGCGCGGTGGTTAGCCGAGCGGTCGAGCAGGTCGCGTATGCGAGGCGGTACTGCTGGACGGTCGCATCGATCGTGATCATGCACACACCATGGCATAGCCGCTGGTCTGTAGGAAAGTTCTATCCCCGACTGCGCGCCTGCCGATAGCTACCCAACACACGCAACCACTTGGAATGAAACCCCAATTCCTCCAGCGCGCGGTCGAGATTATCGTCGCCCGGCCGCCCTTCGACATCGGCGTAGAAATCGGTCGCGGCAAAGCTGCCGCCCTGTTGATAGCTTTCCAGCTTGGTCATGTTGACCCCGTTGGTCGCAAAGCCGCCCATCGCCTTGTAGAGCGCGGCGGGGACGTTCTTCACCTCGAAGATGATCGTCGTCATGAACGGGCCGTCACCGGTCAGCGGGCGGCTGGCACGCGCGAGCGTCACGAAGCGTGTCGTATTGTGCTCGGCATCGGCGATGTCGCTCGCCAGCGTGTCGAGGTTATAGATCTCGGCGGCGGGCGGCGGCGCGAGCGCGGCAACCTTTGGGTCATTCAATTCTGCGACCAGCGCCGCCGCGCCCGCGGTGTCGGGATAGGCGATCGGCGTGATCCCGCGCGCCTTCAGCCAGTGGCGGCATTGGCCGAGCGCCTGCGGATGGCTCATCGCTTCCTTGACGCCGTCGATCGGCCCCAGCCCCATCAGCGCATAGCGGATCGGCAGGAAATGCTCGCCGGTGATGACCAACCCCGATTCGGGCAGCAGGAAATGCATGTCGGCGACGCGGCCGTGGAGCGAATTCTCGATCGGGATCACCGCGCAATCGGCGCGCCCGTCCTTGACCGCGTCGATCGCGTCTTCGAACGCAAAGCATGGCAACGGCAGCCCGTCGGGAAAGGCTTCGAGCGCGGCGACATGGCTGTTCGCGCCCGGCGCACCTTGAAACGCGACCGCGCGCTCGGGCGCTGCGGCGGCGGCTTCGACCATCTGGGCGACGATCGGGCGAGCGGGGGCGGCGAAATTCTCCATGGAGCGCCGCGCTTAGCCACGCGTTCCTCCACCTTCAACCCACGCTTGCCCGAGCGCAAACCGCTTACTAAAGGGTCAGCACTCAATTCAGGGGCTTCGTAGAAAAACCATGAGCGACAATAGCAACACGATCGCGGGCTGGGTGCTGGCCGGGTGCTTCGCCGCGCTGGGGCTGACGATCGTGGGCGGGATGATCTACGAAAGCGGCGAACCCAAGAAGGAAGGCTTCCCGGTCGAGGGCGTGGCCGAGGGCGGCGACAGCGGCGCGGTGGCCGACGTGCCGATCGCCAGCCTGCTCCCGACTGCCGATGCGGCCAAGGGCGCCGAGGTCTTCAAGAAGTGCGCGGCGTGCCACACGGTCAATTCGGGCGGCGCCAACGGGATCGGCCCGAACCTGTATGCGACCGTTGGCGAAGCGATTGCCCAGGGCAAAGGCGGGTTCGCTTTCTCCGACGCGCTCAAGGCCAAGGGCGGGTCGTGGGGCTTCGACGAGCTCAACGCGTGGCTGACCTCGCCGCGCAAGTTCGCGCCGGGCACCAAGATGACCTTCGCGGGCCTGTCCGACCCCAAGCAGCGTGCCGACGTGATCCTCTATTTGAACCAGCAGGGCTCGAACAAGCCGCTGCCGCCCCCTCCCGCCGCCGCACCGGCTGGCAAGGAAGGCGCCACGCCCGCCGAAGGTAATACCGTGGCGCCCGCCGCCGGCGGCAACACCACCGCCGGAAACCCGTCGGCCGCCAGCGGCGCGCCGTCGAACGATCCCAACGCGGCGAAGCGCGCGCCTAAGTAAAGCGGTCTAGCTCATTTACGCCTCCCCGGCGAAGGCCGGGGTCAAGAATCGGACCGGTCGCGACTAGACCCCGGCGTTCGCCGGGGTAGCGTTTATCCTCCTCGGGCCGGAAGCCTCAATACCCCCCGTCCTTCCCCCGCGCGGTTGGCGCGTGGGCGGCGACTTGTTCGGCGGAGTGGCGTTCGGCTTCGGCTTTGCCCTGTTCGAACGAGCGCCCGCGATAGAATTCCTCGACGTGCGCCCAGCCTTCCTCGGCAGTCTCGCAATAGGTGAAGATGCCGAGGTCCTTGGCCGACACCACGCCCTCCTCGACCAAAGCGTCGAAATTGACCACGCGCTCCCAGAATTCGCGGCCGTAGAGCAGCACCGGGATCGGCTGGATCTTGCCGGTCTGGATCAAGGTCAGCAGCTCGAACAGTTCGTCGAACGTCCCGAACCCGCCCGGGAACGCCGCGAGCGCGCGGGCGTGAAGCAGGAAATGCATCTTGCGGAGCGCGAAATAGTGGAATTGCAGGCTCAGCCCCGGCGTGACGTAGGGGTTCGGCGCCTGTTCGTGCGGCAACAGGATGTTGAGCCCGATCGATTCGGCGCCGACATCCGCCGCACCGCGATTGGCCGCTTCCATGATCGACGGGCCGCCGCCCGAGCAGACGACGAACTGGCGCTTGCCTTCGCCGTCGCGCGGGCATTTGCTGGCGATCTGCGCGAGTTCGCGCGCGATGTCGTAATATTTCGATTTTTCGACCAGCCGCTCGGCAATCTTGCGGCTGGCATCGTCGGTCGCGGCGGCCAATAGCGCCTTGGCCTTCGTCGGCTCAGGAATGCGCGCCGACCCGTACATCACGAACGTCGAGGCGATCCCCGCTTCGTCGAGGATCAATTCGGGCTTGAGCAACTCGAGCTGGAACCGCACCGGGCGCAGATCCTCGCGTAACAGGAAATCCATGTCCTGAAAGGCGAGCCGATACGCCGGGTTCTCGGTCTGTGGGGTGGAGACGCCGGTCTTGGCGCGGTCGGCTTCTTCCCGAGCTTGGGGGAAGACGCGGGAGGGGATGCGGGTGTCGGTCATCCCATGCTCGTAGAGCAGATTTATCGCGCTTTGAAGCCTATCGGCAGAACGACTTGTGATCGTCCTCCAAGTGGAGATGGTCGTAGTGCGCGGCGTTGTAATCGGGGCTGAGCACGGTGCCGAACCGCTTGCAGGCGGAGGTGTGGATCAGTTTCCAGAAGCGTTGGACGTCTGCGTCGTCCGACCGCCAGCTATCCTTGACCGAAATGCGGCGCCCGTCGGCGAGGATAACTGCCGAGACGTCGATGGCGTTGGCAATGCCATGCCCCGACAGCCGCGCGGTCGACGTGCCGACGGTGTTGCGGCACGCATAGCTGCCCATCGTCTCGATCCGCACCAGCGTACTGCCGAGCACTTGATACGCGGCCGGCGCGACGGCGTTGCGCGTCCAGCCGATGAACTCCTCGGCAAGCCCGCAGCGCATCGCCTTTATCCCCGTCACTGGCACGCCGATGTCGAGCAACTGCACCGCGCCGATCACCTGACACCCACCGCCATAGTCGCGGTCGGGCAACGGCGAGAAGCGCACGCCTTCGCGCGACAGATCGGCGTAACAGGCTTGCGTTTCGCGACTGGTCGGCAGGTTGAGGCTGATCGGCGGCGACCCCATCGGCCGCGTCGGCGATTTATCCCCGCCGCCGAACACGCAGCCGGCGAGCAACAGACCGAACAAAGGAACGAGCCGCTTCATCGCGCGCCAGCTTCGCGCGACCATGGTTAACCAAACGTAAACGCCGCCCGCGCTGTGGGCGCGGACGGCGTGTTACGGGATCAATCGACGAAACGTTGCGGTCGCCTGATCAGGCGTAGGCCACTGCCACCTTCGCGCGGCGACGGAGCGCGAAGCCCATCGCGCCGAACCCGCCGATCATCATCGCCCAGGTCGCGGGCTCAGGCACCGCAACCGCGTTGAGCACGAGCAACGTTCCGGTCGAAGTCGATCCACCGCCGCTGCCTACCGCCAGTTTGAGGACATCGACGTTGGTCGCGTTGATCTTGTAGAAGAACGTCTCGCCGCCGCCCTGGAAGCCGTAATGAACGCCGACATAGGCGACGCCGTTGAGCAGCGTCTGGAAATTGACGTCTAGACCGCCGCTTAACCCCGACTTGATGTCGCCGGCCGCAATGTTGCTGTAGCTGATCGCGGGGCCGGCATAGCCCAAAGCGGTCAGCGCGGCGTTGATCGTCGCGTTGTCGTTGTTGCTCAGCGCGTTCTGGTCATAGCCACCAATGCACGAGATCAACGTAACCCCGGCTTGCACCGCGATGTCGTTGGTGCAGGCGCCGTTCAACGTCGGTGCGGCATACGCCGGGCTCGCCACCGCCAATGCGGCAATGCCAGCGGCAGCCAAAAGTCCAATACGAGTCGTCATCGAAAATTATCCCCACTATCAACTAGATGTCGTTGGACCCCGCCGCTATTGGCTGCGACTCTTGATCGTTACTTACCTGTTAACGCGGAATAATAATACCGTCTGACCCCGTAACGATTCTGACTGTGTCATTTTGGGGCAGGCGGGCAGAAGTTGACACTTGCTGGTTCGCCGCTATGGCCGCCGACGGGCCACGCGGTCCCAACGCCGCGCGTGCTCTCTGCAAGGAGAGACTGACATGACTGATCTGATTGCCGCCGACGCCACAACTGCGTCCGCCAAGCCCGCCACCAGGCCGGCGCGCCCCTATTTTTCCAGCGGACCCTGCGCCAAGCCCCCGGGCTGGGATGCGGCGAAACTCGCCACCGACAGCCTCGGCCGCTCGCACCGGTCGAAGATCGGCAAGGCGCGGCTGCAATATGCCATCGACCTGATGCGCGAGCTGCTCGGTCTGCCCGACACGCACCGCATCGGCATCGTCCCCGGCTCCGACACCGGCGCGTTCGAAATGGCGATGTGGACGATGCTTGGGCAGCGCGCGGTGACGACGCTGGCGTGGGAGAGCTTCGGCGAAGGCTGGGTGACCGATGCGGTCAAGCAGCTCAAGATCGACCCGACCGTCATCCGCGCCGATTACGGCCAGCTGCCCGACCTGACGCAAGTCGATTGGTCGACCGACGTGCTGTTCACCTGGAACGGCACGACCAGCGGCGTCCGCGTTCCGAACGGCGACTGGATCCCCGATGATCGCGAAGGCCTGAGCTTCGCCGACGCGACCAGCGCGGTGTTCGCCTACGACATGCCGTGGGACAAGATCGATGTCGCGACGTTCAGCTGGCAGAAGGTGCTGGGCGGCGAAGGCGCGCACGGCGTCCTGATCCTGGGGCCCCGCGCGGTCGCGCGGCTGGAAAGCTACACGCCGGCCTGGCCCCTGCCCAAGGTGTTCCGCCTGGTGTCGAAGGGCGCGCTGACCGAGGGCGTGTTCAAGGGCGAGACGATCAACACGCCGTCAATGCTCGCGGTCGAGGATGCGATCTTCAGCCTCGAATGGGCGAAGTCGCTGGGCGAAGGCGGGCTGATCGCGCGGAGCGACGCCAATGCGGCGGCGCTCGATGAAATCGTGGCGGCGCGCGATTGGCTCGGCCACCTCGCCGCCGACGAAGCCTCGCGATCGAAGACCAGCGTGTGCCTGACCGTCGCCGGCGCCGACGAGGCGTTGATCAAGGCGATTTCCGGTGCGCTCGAAAGGGAAGGCGCCGCGTTCGACGTCGCCGGATACCGCGACGCGCCGCCGGGCTTGCGCATCTGGTGCGGCGCGACGGTCGATACCGCCGATATCGTCGCGCTCGGGCCGTGGCTCGACTGGGCCTATTCGACCGCCAAAGCGGCCTAACCTTCCGTGCTCCGACGAAGGCCGGAGCCTTGGCCACGCGCCATTCCCTTTCCAACGCTCCGGCCTGCGCCGGAGCACGCGAACTTCTAAGGACACGAACATGCCAAAAGTACTCATCAGCGACAAAATGGACCCAAAGGCCGCGCAGATCTTCCGCGAGCGCGGGGTCGAGGTGGACGAAATCACCGGCAAGACCCCCGACGAACTCGCCGCGATGATCGGCGAGTATGATGGGCTCGCGATCCGTTCGTCCACGAAAGTGACCAAGGCGATCCTCGACGCTGCGACCAACCTCAAGGTCGTCGGCCGCGCCGGGATCGGGGTGGACAATGTCGATATTCCCTCCGCATCCGCCAAGGGGGTGGTCGTCATGAACACCCCGTTCGGCAATTCGATCACCACCGCCGAACACGCCATCGCCTTGATGTTTGCACTCGCTCGCCAACTGCCCGAGGCCGATGCCTCGACCCAGGCCGGCAAGTGGGAGAAGAACCGCTTCATGGGGGTCGAGCTGACCTCCAAGACGCTCGGGCTGATCGGCGCGGGCAACATCGGGTCGATCGTCGCCGAGCGCGCGCGCGGGCTTCGGATGAAGGTGATCGCCTACGATCCGTTCCTCACGCCGGAGCGCGCGATCGAGATGGGGGTCGAGAAGGTCGATCTCGATACGCTACTCGCGCGCGCCGATTTCATCACGCTCCACACCCCGCTGACCGACCAGACGCGCAACATCCTGAGCCGCGACAATTTGCTCCGGACCAAGGCAGGCGTGCGGATCATCAATTGCGCGCGCGGCGGGCTGATCGACGAGGCGGCGCTCAAGGAATTGCTTGATAGCGGACACATCGCCGGCGCCGCGCTCGACGTGTTCGTAAACGAGCCGGCAACCGACTCGCCGCTGTTTGGTACCCCCAATTTCGTCTCGACCCCGCACCTCGGCGCATCGACCAGCGAAGCGCAGGTCAACGTCGCGATCCAGGTCGCCGAGCAGATGGCCGACTATCTAATGTCGGGCGGCGTCACCAACGCGCTCAACGTGCCGAGCCTGAGCGCCGAGGAAGCGCCCAAGCTCAAGCCGTATATGGCGCTGGCCGAAAAGCTCGGCAGTCTGGTCGGCCAACTCGCCCACGGGGCGCTGACGGGGATCGCGATCGAGGTCGAGGGCGCCGCGGCGAACCTCAACCAGAAGCCGATCACCAGCGCGGTGCTGGCCGGGCTGATGCGCGTCCACACCGACACGGTGAATATGGTCAATGCGCCGTTCCTGGCCAAGGAAAGGGGCCTCGACGTGCGCGAGGTGCGCCACGACCGCGAGGGCGATTACCACACGATGCTGCGCGTGACGGTCAAGACCGACGCCGGCGATCGGTCGGTCGCGGGCACCTTGTTCGGTGATTCCGCCCCCCGGCTGGTCGAGCTGTTCGGGATCAAGGTCGAGGCCGACCTGGCCGGGCACATGCTTTACGTCGTCAATGAGGACGCACCGGGATTCATCGGGCGGCTGGGGACGTTGCTCGGGACCGAGGGCGTCAATATCGGAACGTTCCACCTAGGACGGCGCAACGCGGGCGGCGAGGCGGTGCTGTTGCTGTCGGTCGACGAAGCGGTGAGCCCCGAACTGATCGCCAAGGTCCGTGCGCTTGCGGGCGTGAAGACAGCGATGGGGCTGAGCTTCTAGTCTCCCTCTCCCCGCTCGCGGGGAGAGGGTCGGGGAGAGGGGCATGACACGCCGACACGTTGAGCAACGGACGCATGCCAAGGCAATGCGAAGCGAGCCGACCGGTCCGGAGGCGCGTCTGTGGTATCATCTCCGGGCCAAGCGGCTGAACGGCGTCAAATTCTCGCGGCAAGTTTTGATCGGCATTTACACCGTCGATTTCGCTGCGAGATCTCGCAAGTTAGCGATCGAACTCGACGGGGATAGTCACGCGCAACAGGAGCGCTATGACGCGCAGCGAACTGCGTGGCTGGAAGAACAGGGATATCGGGTGATCCGCTTCTTGAACTCGGACGTGATGAAAAACGAAGCTGCCGTGCTTCGGGCCATCATCGACGCGCTCGACACTGCCCCTCTCGCCGACCCTCTCCCCGCAAGCGGGGAGAGGGAGATTTGACTCACGCGCTCCTCCCGTCCGGTTTCCACGACCGGTTGCCGCCCGATGCCGATGCGGCGGCGCGGCTCGAGCGGCGCGTGCTCGAGGCGGCGCATGCGCATGGCTATGAGCGCGTCGATCCGCCGCTCGCCGAGTTCGAGGATGCGCTCGCCCACCGGCTCAAATCGACGCGCGCGCAGGACGCGGTGCGCTTCGTCGATCCGGTCAGCCAGCGCACGCTCGCGATCCGGCCCGACATCACCGCGCAGGTCGGGCGGATCGCGGCGACGCGCATGGGGCACCACCCGCGCCCCGTGCGGCTCAGCTATGCCGGGTCGGTGCTGCGGTTGCGCGCCGGGCAATTGTCGCCCGAACGCGAGCGGCGCCAGGCGGGGTGCGAGCTGATCGGGCTCGACACCGTCGCGGCGGCGCGTGAGATCGTGCTGGTTGCGGTCGAGGCGCTGGAGGCTGCGGGCGTCACCGGCATTTCGATCGATTTCACTCTGCCCGATTTGCTCGCGACGTTGAGCGCGGGGCCGTTCCCGCTCGGAGACGCGCCGCTCCACGATCTCGCCAACCGCCTCGACGCCAAGGACGCCGGCGCGGTCGCGGCATTGGCCCCCGCTTACCTTCCGCTGATCGAGGCGGCGGGGCCGTTCGACGCGGCGCACGACCGGCTGTGCGCGTTCGACGCCGGCGGCGCGTTGACCAGCCGGCTCGATGGCCTGTGGCACGTCGCCGACGCTGTGCGCGGCCGCGTCGCGCTGACGCTCGATCCGACCGAGCGGCATGGCTTCGAATATCAGTCGTGGCTCGGCTTCTCGCTGTTCGCCGACGGCGCGCGCGGCGAAATCGGGCGTGGCGGCAGCTACACGATCGTCCACGAGAATGGCGCCGAGGAAGCCGCGATCGGCTTCTCGCTCTACACCGATGCGATCGTCGCGGTAGGCGGCAATGAGGCCCGGCAGCGATTGTTCGTCCCGCTAGGCACCGACCCGGCGTTGGCCGCAAGGCTGCGCAGCGAAGGCTGGGTGACCGTCGCCGCGCTGGAAGCGGGCGACACACCCGAAGCGCAACTCTGCACGCATGTTCTGGCCGGCACCGCGCCGCGCCCGTTGAAAGGATAAATCTTGGCAAACGTCGCCGTGATCGGCGCCCAATGGGGTGACGAGGGCAAGGGCAAGATCGTCGATTGGCTGTCGGAGCGCGCCGATGTCGTCGTTCGATTCCAGGGCGGGCACAATGCCGGGCACACGCTCGTCATCGACGGCAAGACCTACAAGCTCGCGTTGCTGCCCTCGGGCGTGGTGCGCGGGACGCTTAGCGTGATCGGCAATGGCGTGGTGTTCGACCCCTGGCACTTCCGCGACGAGGTGGCGAAAATCGCCGCACAGGGTATTTCGATCACCCCCGACGTGCTCCACATCGCCGAGACCGCGCCGCTGATCCTGCCGCTCCACCGCGATCTCGACGCGCTGCGTGAGGATGCATTGGAGGAGGGCAATTCGGGGCAGAAGATCGGCACCACGCGCCGCGGGATCGGGCCGGCGTACGAGGACAAGGTCGGGCGCCGCGCTATCCGGATTTGCGACCTCGCGCATCTCGACGAACTCGGACCGCAGATCGACCGCCTGTGCGCGCATCATGACGCCTTGCTCGCTGGCTTCGGCAAGCCGCCGGTCGATCGCGAGAAGCTGCTCGCCGACCTGCGCGAGATCGCCGACGTCGTGCTGCCCTTCGCCAAGCCGGTGTGGGTGACGCTAAACGAAGCGCAGGCGCGCGGGCGGCGGATTTTGTTCGAGGGTGCGCAGGGTGTGCTGCTCGACGTCGATCACGGCACTTACCCCTTTGTGACCTCATCCAACACGGTGGCGGGGACGGCGTCCGCGGGCTCCGGCCTCGGGCCAAGCCGGGTCGGGTTCGTGCTGGGGATCGTCAAGGCTTACACGACGCGCGTCGGGTCGGGGCCGTTTCCGACCGAGCAGGATAACGAGATCGGCGAATATCTCGGCACGCGGGGCAAGGAATTCGGCGTGAACACCGGGCGCAAGCGGCGCTGCGGGTGGTTCGACGCGGTGCTGGTGCGGCAATCGGCGGCGGTCAGCGGCATCACCGGGATCGCGCTGACCAAGCTCGATATCCTGGACGGCCTCGACGAGATCAAGATTTGTACGGGCTATCGGCTGGGCGACAAGGCGTACGACTATCTGCCCCCGCATCCCCACGATCAGGCGGCGGTCGAGCCGGTCTATGAGACGGTGCCGGGCTGGTCGGAATCGACCGCGGGCGCGCGGAGCTGGGCCGAACTGCCGGCGGCGGCGGTCAAATATATCCGCCGCATCGAAGAACTGATACGCTGCCCCGTGGCGCTGGTATCGACCAGCCCGGAACGGAACGACACGATTTTAGTGCGCGATCCGTTCGCAGATTAGGCATGGCGGAGGGGGAATAATGGCACTCGACGTGATCGGCTCCGGGCTGGGCCGCACCGGCACCAAGTCGCTGCAAACCGCCCTCAACATGCTCGGGCTCGGCCCGTGTCATCATATGGTCGAGGTGTTCGCGCACCCCGACAGCGTGGCGTTGTGGATCGAGGCGGGGAAGGGCCGGCCCGATTGGGATGCCATCTTCGCCGCCTATCGATCGGCGGTGGACTACCCCGGTGCGGCCTATTGGCGCGAACTGTCCGCCTATTATCCCGACGCCAAGGTGATCCACACCGTGCGCGACCCGGACCTCTGGTTCGATTCAACACAAGCCACGATCTTCGCGCCCGACGGCCCCGTCGTAGGCGCGACGAATGCGGGCGGCGTGATGGCCGATTTTTTTAAAGAGCATCACTGCGCCGATGGCCGGGCACCTTCACGAACGCGCGTTTATGACGGATTATTTCCGCCGGCACAGCGACGCGGTCGTGGCCGCGATCGCGCGTGAGCGGCTGTTAATCTACGAGGCGGGCCAGGGCTGGGAGCCGCTGTGCCGCTTTCTCGGCGTCGCGATCCCAGACGAACCTTATCCGTCCGAGAACAGTCGGGCCGAGTTCATTGACCGCGTGCGCGCGCATCGCGGCGCGCAATAAACGGTCCTTCGACCAGCCCGGAACGCGCCGGCGCATAGCGCACGGCCCGTTCGCGGACTGACCGACGGAAGCAACCCCACGAGGGTGGGGTTACTTCTTCTTTTTCTTCTTCGTCGTGGTGGT
>JBDSWC010000036.1:0-6778 GCA_039926845.1 Sphingomonas sp.
GGATATTGGAATTGCCCTCCTAACTTCCGTCATGCCCGCGAAAGCGGGGACCCAGCTTTCTTGGGCTGGGCGACGAAGAAAGAAGCTGTGTCCCCGCTTTCGCGGGGATGACGATAAGAAAGTACGATATGCCCCTCTATCTGAACGACGAACAAGCGATGCTGCGTGACACGGCGAAGGATTTCGTTGCCGAACACGCGCCCGTCAAGCACATGCGGAGCTCGCGCGACGCCAACGACCGGACCGGCTTCAGCCGCGGTCTGTGGAAGTCGTTCGCCGAAATGGGCTTCACAGGCATCCTGATCGGCGAGGATCAGGGTGGCCTGGGGCTCGGCCATGTCGAGGCGGGCGTGGTGCTCGAGGAAATCGGTCGCAACCTGTCGCCCTCCCCCTTTCTCGCCACCGCGGTCGCGGCGGTCGAAGCGCTCAAAGGCACCGCGCAGGGGGCGAAATACTTCCCCGGCATCCTGTCGGGCGAGACCGTCGCGGCGCTCGCGATCGACGAGCAGGCCAAGTTCCGTGATTCGGTCGCGCTCAAGGCCGAACGCTCGGGCAACGGCTTCAAGCTGTCGGGCAAGAAACAGTTCGTCGCCCATGGCCATGTCGCCGATCTGATCATCGTCGCCGCGCGCACTGCTGGGTCGCCAGACGATGCCGACGGCGTGACGCTGTTCGCGGTCGACAAGGGCGCCGCCGGCCTCACCGCCGAGGCCGAGCGCCTCGCCGACTCCAGCCTCGCCGCGCGGCTTGAGTTCGACGGCGTCGAAGTCACCGCCGATGCCGTGATCGGCGAGGTCGATGCCGGCCGCGATCCGCTCGACCGCCTACTCCGCGCGGGGCGCACCGGCGCGGCGTCCGAACTGCTCGGTGTGGGCGGCGGCGCGATGGATATGACGGTCGAGTATCTCAAGCAGCGCAAGCAGTTCGGCGTGCTGATCGGCAGCTTCCAGGCGCTCCAGCACCGCGCCGCGCACCTTTATTCGGAGATGGAGGTCGCGCGTGCGGCAACGCTCCGTGCGCAGCAGATGCTCGACAGTGGCTCCGACCGCGCCGACGAGGCAGTTTCGGTCGCCAAAGCGCAGGCGGGGCTCGCGACGATGCTCAGCGTTCAGGAAGGCGTGCAGATGTTCGGCGGGATCGGCATGACCGACGAATTCGACATCGGCTTCTACATGAAGCGCCAGCGCGTACTTGCCGAAATGTTCGGCGATGCCAACTTCCATGCCGACAAATTGGCGCGTAACGCCGGTTATTGATGGCTGAAGAAGATCCCAACACGCAGCGGCAATGGTCGCCCGAACAACTCGTGGCGGGCCTCGTCACGCTACTCGACGTCGAGGAGCTGGACACCGATCTCTATCGCGGGATGAAGCTCCCCGGCGGCCGCGGCCGCGTGTTCGGCGGGCAAGTGATCGGCCAGGCGCTCCAGGCTGCGCAGCGTTCCGCCGAGGGAAAGGACGCGCATTCGCTCCATGCTTACTTCATGCGCGCCGGCGACGATGCGCTGCCGATCGTCTATCGCGTAGTGCGCGATTTCGACGGCAAAAGCTTTGCGACCCGGCGGGTGATCGCCACGCAGAACGGTCAGCCGATCCTCAACATCGCGGCGAGTTTCCAGGTCGCCGAAGAAGGCCTTCATCATCAGGATGACTTTCCGGCCGACATCCCGCCGCCCGAGGATCTCAAATCCGAAACCGAACTACGCGTCGAAGCGGCGGAACATATGCCCGAGGCGCACCGCAAGCGCTTCCTCGACTGGAAGAGCCCGATAGATTTACGCCCGCTCCATCCGCGCAACTGGTTCACGCCGACCAAGCGCGACCCCGTCACCTATAGCTGGATGAAGACACTCGCGCCGCTCGGCGACGATCCGGCGATACACCGCGCGGTGCTGGCCTATGCCAGCGACATGGGTCTCATGGCGACCAGCATGATGCCGCACGGCGTCAACTGGATGACCCCGGGCATGCAGACCGCCAGCCTCGACCACTCGATGTGGTTCCACGAGGAGTTCCGCGCCGACGAGTGGCTGCTCTACGCCATGGACAGCCCGTGGGCCGGTCACGGCCGCGGGATGAACCGCGGCAGCATCTTCACGCGCGACGGCCGGCTGGTCGCCAGCGTCGCGCAGGAAGGGCTGATCAGGAAGCGCGAACCGCGGCCCTAACGCTTACGGGCTTTTCGCTTTGTCGTTGTCATCCACCGCGATGTAAATTCCGCCCGCGACGATCGCGAGAGCCAGTACGGCGGGGATGATCGAGCTACCGGCCAGCTTGTTCGACTTCGCGCTCGGGCTCGACGCGCGCACCGATTTTGCGACCGACAGGGACGCGGCGGGGTTGGCCAAAACCGGGGTCGCAACAAGCGACAGCGCAACCGCCGCACCGCTCAAAATATTCCGACGCATACAATACTCCCAACGTTACCGACACTTAGGCGGCTCCGAACGTCGGGGGATTGTAGGAGGTTCCCCGGTCGCGCGAAGCAAGCGCGAAGATCAGACCGGCTGGCCCTCGTCCGCGACGAACAGCGTGAGGTCGCGGTCGGAGATCCCGATCGCGCCGAACTGCGCGCGCCACTTGGTCATATGCGGGGTTCGGAAATGTGCGTCGAGCGCGGCGCGGTCGCGCCAGCGTTCGCTGATGTGGATGACACGTGGATCGAGCACGTCTTGCGCGTAATTATAGGCGAGGCATCCCTGTTCCGCCCGGCTCGCCGCCAGCATGGCCGCCATCGCCGGGCGCGCGACATCGAGGGCACCGTCTGGAATGCGGACCGTGCCCATGATCACGATCACACCGCGGTCCTGCCGTATTCCTGTTTGGTTACCGGGTGGCTTGACGACAAGCCGCCATCGACCGCGATAGCCTGGCCGTTGACGTAGCTCGCGGCGTCGCTGGCAAGGAACGCGGCGACGTCGGCTAGTTCCTCGGGCTGCGCGCCGCGGCGCAACGGGTTGAGGCGGCCGACGCGGTCCATCTTCCCCGCGTCGCGTGCATAGTCGAAGGTCGGCTTGGTCATGCCGGTTTCGGTCAGGCCGGGGCAGATCGCGTTGACCCGGACGTTGGAGCCCGAGAGCTGCTGTGCCGATGTTTTGGCGAGGTTGATCACCCCCGCCTTAGACGCCGAATACGCGGGCGACCCGGCGCCCGAGCGGATGCCCGCGACGCTGGCGGTCAGCACGATCGCCCCGCCGCCGCGCTCGGCGATCTTCGGCGCGGCATGCTTGATCGCGAGGTACGGCCCGATCAGGTTCACGCGCAGCACCTCGGTGATCAGCGCGACATCGGTGTCGAAGATGTTGGCCATCCCGCCCGAAATCCCCGCATTGGCGAAGATGATGTCGAGCCCGCCGAAGCTGTCGACCGCGAGCTGGACGGTGCGGATGACGTCTTCCTCCAGTCCGGCATCCATCCGGATCGCGACGGCGGTGCCCCCGGCGTCGGTGATCGCTTTGGCGGTGGCGTCGGCGCCCTCGGTCTTGTCGGCAACCACGACCTTGCCGCCCTCGCGTGCGAACAGCATCGCGGTGGCGCGGCCGATGCCGGAGCCCGCGCCGGTGACGATGATCGACTTGTCGGTGAACCTGGCCATATCTTCAAAACTCCGTTCGTCCTGAGCTTGTCGAAGGACGTGTTCCAAAAACGTGCTTCGACAGGCTCAGCACGAACGGCGTGTAGTTCAGATCGTCACGCCCCCATCCATTACGATTGTCTGCCCGGTGGTGAACGCCGCTGCCTTCGACGCCAGGAACACCACGCCGCCCGCGATATCCTCGGGCTCGCCGATGCGGCGCAGCGGGACCGATCGGCTGGCGGCTTCCTGGCGCTTGGGATCGTCGACCAGCACCTTGGCGAAATCGGTACGGACCAGCCCCGGCGCGATGCAGTTCACGCGGACGTTGTCGGGCCCATATTCATGCGCAAGGTTGCGCGCGAGTTGCATGTCGGCCGCCTTGGAAATCGCGTAGGCGCCGATCACCGGCGTCCCGCGCAGGCCGCCGATCGACGAGATGATGATGATCGACCCGTCCTTGCGCGCGCGCATTTCGGGCACCACCATGCTGATCAGCCAGTGGTTCGACACGATGTTGTTATCGAGGATCTTGCGGAACTGCTCGTCGGTGATATCCGCCTGCGGCCCGTAGTAAGGGTTCGAAGCGGCGTTGCAGACGAGCACGTCGATCTGCCCGAATGCGGCGCGAGTCTCGTCCACCAAGTTTTGCAGCGCGTCCTTGCTGGAAATGTTCGCGGCGACCGCGATCGCGGTGCCCTCGCCATATTTGCCGTTGATGTCCGCGGCGACCGCATCGCACGCGTCCTGCTTGCGGCTGGAGATGACGACCTTGGCGCCATGCTCGGCCATCTCATAGGCGGTCGCCTTGCCAATACCCTTCGACGAGCCCGTGATGACCGCGACCTTGCCGGTCAGATCGAATAGCGACATTGCCCTCTCCTTCTTCCTCCCCTCCCGCTTGCGGGAGGGGCTGGGGGAGGGTCTGTCCTCCCTCGTTAGATTTTTGGGAGGATCACACGCCCTCCCCTAACCCCTCCCGCAAGCGGGAGGGGGACTTATGCCCCCGCCTTTTGCGCAAAGTCCCATGCCGCCTCGGCGAGCCGATAGACGCCAGCCGCCGACTTCTCCGCCTGCGCCGATGACGCCGTGCCCTCGACGATCCGTTTCTTGATGCCCTGGACGATGCCCGTCAGCCGGAACAGATTATAGGCGAAATACCAGTTGAGGTCGGGCACCCCGTTGCGCCCCGTCGCCGCGCAATACCGCGCGACCATGTCCTCGATCGTCGGGATGCCGCTGTCGCCGCCGGCCACGCCCATCACTCCCGACCGCCCTTCGGGCTTGGTCACCCAGCTCATCAGGAAATAGCTGAAGTCCGCCAGCGGATCGCCTAGCGTCGACAATTCCCAGTCGAGCAGCGCGATCACGCGGTTCTCGGTCTTGTGGAACATCATATTGTCGATGCGGTAATCGCCATGGACGACCGACGTGCGCGTCTGTTCGGGCAGCGTACGCGGGAGGTAGTCGATCAGGCTCTCGACCGCCGGCATGTGCTCGGTCTCGGCGAGCTTGTACTGCTTGGTCCAGCGCGCGACCTGGCGCTCGAAATAATTGCCCGGCTTACCGTAGTCGCCCAGCCCCGCCGCGACATGATCGGTGTTGTGGAGCGCGGCGAGCGTGTCGCACATCGAGTTGTAGATGCCGGTGCGTTCCGCCGGCTCGTAGTCGGGCAAGGTGCCGTCCCACAGGTTGCGCCCGTCGGCGAACCCCATGACGTAGAAATCGGTCCCGACGACCTCCGGGTCGGTGCACAGGCCATAAGGCCGCGCGACCGGGAAACCGGTCGGATAGAGTCCGGCGATCACGCGATACTCGCGATCGACCGCGTGCGCCGAGGGGAGTAAATTACCGAACGGCTTGCGACGCAGGACATAATCGCCCGACGCGGCGGTCAGCTTGTAGGTCGGGTTCGACTGGCCCCCGGAGAACTTGGTGTAGTTTAGCGGCCCCGCGAACCCCTCGACATTCGACTCCATCCACGTCGTCAGCTTGCCGAGGTCGAGCGCATTCTTCTCGTCGACTGCGATCGTCTTTGGGGCGTCGTCGGGATGCTCTGCCATCAGCTGAACTCGATCACGCTGCGTGCGGCGTCGCCCTTGCGCAGTTCGTCGAACGCATGGTTGATCCGCTCGAGCGGCATGCGCTCGGCGATGATCGTATCGAGATCGAGCAGCCCGCGCAGGTAGAAATCGACCAGCCGCGGAATGTCGACCGGGAAGCGGTTGCCGCCCATCAGCCCGCCCTGGAGCTTCTTCGATCCGAGCAGATCGAGCGCCGACAGCCCAACCTTGCTGCCCAGCGGCATCATGCCCAGGATCGTCGCGGTGCCGCCGCGGCGCAACACCTTGACCGCGGTCTCGGCCGACGCCTCGCGCCCGACCGCCTCGATCGCGTGATGCACGCCGCCCTTGGTCAGTTCGACCACTTCGGCGACTGTGTCCTCGGCGGTCGCGTCGAAGCTGTGCGTCGCGCCCAGCTTCTCCGCCAGCGCGCGCTTTTCCGCGACGGGGTCTAGCGCAATGATCTTGCCCGCCCCGGCGATCTTGGCGGCGTTGACCGCGGCCAGCCCGATCCCGCCGCAGCCGACAACGCACACCGTCTCGCCCGGCGTCACAGGACTCGCGTTGAACACCGCCCCCGCCCCCGTCGTTACCGCACACCCGAGCAACGCCGCACGGTCGAGCGGCATGTCGGGGTCGATCGCGACGCAGGCGTGCTCGTGGACCAGCATCATCTCCGCATAGGCCGACAGGTTGAGCATCTGGTGGATCGGATCCCCCTTCATCGACAGGCGCGGTGCATTGCCCTGCTGGCGGCGGACCTCGGCGGAGACGCACAGCGACATGCGTCCCGAGACGCAGAACTCGCAATGCCCGCAGAACGCCGACAGGCACGTGACGACCGCGTCGCCGACCTTGACCGTGCGCACTTCGTCGCCGACCGCCTCGACGATGCCGGCGGCTTCGTGCCCCGGGATCGCGGGCAGCGGCGTCGGATAGGCGCCGTCGACGAAGTGCAGGTCCGACCGGCACACCCCGCACGCGACGGTGCGGATCAGCACCTCGTGCGGGCCGGGCTTGGAGATCTGAACCTGCTCGATCTCGAGCGGCTTTCCGACTTCACGCAGGACGGCGGCTTTCATGGGCGTTTCCTCAGGTCAGAGATCGTCGGTTTTGTTTTCCTAGAGCACGGCCGCAGCCCG
>JBDSWC010000037.1:0-64329 GCA_039926845.1 Sphingomonas sp.
GCTCGTGATCGAGCACCATCCGGACCGCACGCTCGCGAACTTCCCGCGCATACTTGTTCGTTGTCTTGCTTGTCATCGCTCCACCTTCTCAGGAGTTGGAGCCTCCGACAAACCCGGCACGGTTCAATATGCCCCGGTCAGATCACTTAAGGTCGGTTCGTGGGAGATACGGGATGGCTACGCGAGCATTTACAAGAGCTGGGATTGGCCGGGCTGGACCGGCATCATTGGGATGGAGACGCTTGGTCGGTTCGACATGACGTTAGACCTGCCGGCAAAAATGATGGGTCTGGAGCCGGCCCGTCGGAATGTGGTGTCGAGGAGTAAAAGCCTGACCGGGATACAATACGACGTTCGCGCGGACCGACTAAAGGTCGAGCATATCATGAAAGGTTCGCCGGCCGTGTCCTCCGGCATCCGCGTTGGTGACGAAATTTGCGATGTGGGTGTTCACGGTCGTGGGAGTGGGGAGGCGCTTCGAGAAGAGCTTAGGTCGGTTAAGGCAGGGAAATTGGTTCGACTAAAGGTCTGCAATGGCAGGATCGTGACGATCATGCCTAGGGCGTTCTACTAGGCGGATGCTGGCGATCGCTCCATCTACACTCGAAGTTTCAATGGATCGGACGGCGGGTTAGGACCGCCATGCGCCGAAAGCTGCCAGTCCGCTAACGGCCCACTTCCAGACATCCCACTCATGACGTTTGTGACAAATGTTCATGCTTTAGATCTTCTCAGTTTCGGGCAATTGTCGACCGAGTGCCGTCGCCAACGCTGGCGAACATCGGGCCGAACGCGTCCACCAATGCCGCACGGTTTCGTGGCATAAATAACCGTGAAATAGAATTCCAGGAGCTCGCCGTCCTGATCGACGGCGCACCAGTGATAGCCCGACTTCCGAGAAACCCTCACCTGCTTGACTTCGAGATGCCAGCCAACCCGATTCAAGATACCTAATTATCGTGCCTAGCCCGCGGCCACCACATTGCTTTGACAGTGCCGGCTAGCGGGTTCTCGAGGGCGAGGCATCGCCTCTGCCTATCCTGCGGCTCCTAAAAGCCGATGCATTTTGTCTGACAGAACCCTGACAGGTTGTTGTCAGCATTCGCGCTTAGGTCGTCGACGGAGAACAGAAATAGGTGGGAGAGAGACTGTGGAGCGGATAGAGAATAACATGACCACGGCGGGCGCCGCCGGTTTCATGCTCGCGATTTTCTCCAGCCTAACGTGCGCAGCAGTCGCCTTTGATTGGCTCGTCAGCTTCGTCCGCTAGCTCGGCCAACCATTGATCCTCCACCGGATTTCGCACGGCAGTTGGGCGTCGAACTCATCGGACGGGACTAGGCTTGTTGCCAAAGTCGGAGCCAAGGGATGAGCGCCAGCGATCAAGGAAGTATTTTCGGGTCAAGCTGTCCTGACTGACGAGTAGGCCGGGGCCGACACGGATCGCGCGGAGCCTTACGCCCGAAGGCTGAAGTTCCTTGAGAACTTTCACGTCGGCGCGGACCGATGGCATGTCTTCACGGACTAGGTGCATCTGGCCGCGCCGCGACAATAGGAAATCAAGGAATAGCTTCGCGGCGTTCGGGTGAAGCGCGCTCGTCGGGATCATCGCGATGCGGGACACCAGCAAGGTGTAGTCGGTCGGCAGCACCATACCGAGCCTAGGATGTTTCTCGACCTCGCCAAGCGCGTAGGAGCCGACAATGTTGTAACCGATAGCCGCACGTCCCGCTTCGACGTCGCGTACGGCGTCCTCGGCCCGAGTGAATAGATGGACGTGGCTAGCACCCATCGCGCGTGCCAAGCGCCAGATGTCGTGTGTCGCCTGCTGATCTTGCGACAAATAGAGATAGCCTACCGCCGATGCGGCAGGATCGGACATGGCGATGCGATTGAGCACTCCGGACGGAGTGTCTTCAAGAAATCGGGCAAGGTCGACGTGGCTCTTGGGCATTGCGACGTCATCGATCATGTCGCGATTGTAGACCATCACGATCGGTTCGGCGGTGGTGCCCCAGGCCTGATCCTTCCAGTTGGCCCAGTCGGGCAGCCTGTCGCGTTCGGGCGAGACATAAGTCTGCGCATAGCCGTCGTTCACCAGCTTGATCTGAAGATCCATCGCGGAGGACCACAAGAAGTCCGCCGTACCCTTGTTGCTGGCGGCGGCGGCAATGAATTTTTGATTCATATCGCGCGCCGGCATTTCGACATAGGTGACGCGAACTAAGGGATAGAGCCGTTGGAAATCGGCGACTAGGCGGCTCGCCTTCTTTTCGTCGATCGCCGACCAGATTAGCAAACTGCGTTCGGTTTCGGCGTCGCGTTCGATATCGGCGTAGGACGACGGATAGCCGGCAGGCACTTCGCTGACCGGCCCGCGGCTGCAGCCGGATGCGGCGGCGAGAGCGCCGATCCCCAACAACGCGGCTGTAATCCGACAGGGCATCCACTTCCCGCGCCGATTAGTCGGCTTCCCACTGCGGCATTTCTACCTGTAGAGTGGCGCGGTCAATGGAAGGGAGAGCCGTGGCCCGTATCCTCCTGGTAGAGGATGACCCGTCGCTGGCGCGTGGACTTGCCGCGTCGCTGAAGGCGGCGGGTCATACGGTCGATACAGCCGAAGATGGCGAAACCGCGCTGATGGTGGCACTCGACGAGCCATACGGTCTGATCACGCTCGATCTTGGCCTGCCAGATATTTCTGGGCTGGAGGTGCTTCGTCGGTTGCGTCGCGATGGGATCAAGACGCCCATTCTGATCTTGACTGCCCGCGATGCGATCGAGGATCGGGTGGAAGGGCTCGATCTCGGCGCCGACGATTATCTGCTCAAGCCGTTCGAGCCGAGCGAGTTGGAGGCGCGCATCAGGGCGTTGTTGCGTCGTGCGCAGGGCGACGCGTCGCCGGTGGTCACCGTCGGCAAGCTGGTTGTCGATCAGGCGCACGCGCGCGCTGCGGTCGGTGATCGCGTGCTCGACCTACGGCGGCGCGAATGGGCAGTGCTCGATCGGCTGCTGGCTCGAGTCGGCAAGGTGGTGTCGAAGGATCGACTATCTTCTGAGATCTTTGGATTCGATGAGCCGGTTGGCCCTAATGCAGTTGAAGTCTATGTGGCCCGGCTGCGGCGCAAGCTGGGTGATGACGGTCCGGAAATTCGAACGATCCGCGGCCTTGGCTATATGCTTGTCGGGGATTGAGTGGGGACGCCCTTTACCCGGCTGACTAGCGCTTCGCTGACCGCGCGCCTCCTGCGGGGCATGGTTCTGCCGATGGTAGGGCTTGCGCTGCTTCTGGGATTTGGCGGCGCGCTCGCCATCCGCGGCGCGGTGCAAGCGGTGAACGACCGCATCCTTGGTGCTGCCTCTCGCGCCTTGGCAGAGTCGCTGACAGTCGAGGACGGCGAAATCGCGCTGAATCTGTCGCCAGCGATTTTCGGGATGCTCGAAGACAACGAGCGCGACAACGTCTATTATAGTGTGCGCTATTCGGGTCGCGCGATGACTGGCTATGCCAACCTGCCGAACATTGTGCCGAGCGGCCTGCGCGATACCGAGGTTAGATTCGGCAACGCGACCTACAAAGGACGGCCGGTGCGCGTCGTCGCGGAAGGACGGCGGCTTCCCGGCATCAGCCAGCCGGTCGTGGTCGAGGTCGCTGAAACGCTGGGTGCGCGGGAGCGGATTTCGCGACGACTATTGATCGGGCTAGCGGTCCTCGAACTCGCGTTGATCGGGCTGAGCGTGTTGCTACTGCCGCTTGCGGTGCGGTGGGGGATGAGGCCCCTGATCAAACTTCGTGCGGATATGGACCATCGCGTCGCGTCCGACCTCACGCCGTTGCCGACCGACCACGTTCCGCTCGAACTGCGCGATCTCGTGCGCGCCTTCAACGGCATGCTCGCCCGGCTCGACGCGACGCTGCAGGGCATGCGCCGTTTCACTGCCGACGCCTCGCACCAGATGCGGACGCCGCTGTCGATCTTGCGCACGCACATCGCGTTGCTGCGCAAGGCAGAACCCGGTGGTGCGGAAGCGCGGAGTTCGATCGACGATATCGACCATGCCAGCGATCGGCTGCAGCGCTTGCTGGTCCAGTTGCTGGCGCTCGCACGAGCCGACAATGCGGCCTTGGCGCAAGAGGAAGTCGGATCGATCGACGCGAACGAGTTCGCCGCGATGGTTGCGGCTGATCATGCCGCTGCGGCAGTGCGGGACGGAATCGAACTCAAATTCGAGCGTGCTTACGGCGCGCCGATGATCGCAACACATCCGATGCTCGGGGCGGAGCTGCTCAGCAATCTGATCGATAATGCGATCCGCTACAATCGACCAGGGGGATCGGTACAAGTTTCGGTGGAACCCGTGGACGCGGGCGTGACTGTGGCCGTCGAAGACGATGGTCCCGGCATCTCGCCTGAGGATCGCGAGCGCGTGTTCACCCGGTTCTCGCGGCTCGATCGCGATACTAGCAGAAACGGCAGCGGGTTGGGTCTGCCGATCGCCCGCACTCTGGCGGAAGCGATCGGCGCCCGGCTCGCGCTTGAGACCGCGCAGTCCGGGCAGGGGCTACGTGCTTCTGTGTGGTTCCCGCCGCGCCTGCCCCCGACAGCATCGTGACAGGTTGCGAGGGTACCAGCCTCTCAGCGACAGAGCCGCACTCCAGGCGCGCCGGCTGAACCTTGATGGAGGGGAATTTGCGTAAATTGATGATGTCCGCCGCGCTGATTGCGTTGCTCGCTGGCTGCAATGGACCGACCGTTGGCAACAGCGCCGATAACGCGTCGGTCGATGCCGGCAAGACCGCCTACAATATCGAAAAGGTGTCGCTGCCCGGCGAGGGCCGAGGCGACTATGTGACCGTGGATGCCGATGGCCGCCGACTCTACGTCACCCATACGACACAGGTCCACATCCTCGACCTCGACACGCTCAAGCCGATCGCCGCCGTCACGGGACTCGACGGTGCGCACGGCGTCGCCCTCGACACTGCGGCAGGCCATGGCTTCGTCTCTGACGGCAACACCAATTCGGTGAAGATGTTCGAGCTCGCCACCGGCAAGGTGCTCAAGTCGATCCCGGTCGGCAAGAAGCCCGACAGCATCCTGCGCGACGCTGCTACCGGCAACATTTTCGTGTTCAACGGCGATTCCGAAGAGGTCAGCGTGATCGACCCGGCTAAGGCTGTTGTGATCGCGACGATCAAACTGCCCAACGGTCCCGAATATTCGCAGTCTGACGGCAAGGGCAAGGTCTGGGCGAACATGGAAGAAGGCAACGACATTGCCGAGATCGACGCCAAGACGATGAAGCTGATCCGCACGATTCCGCTGACCGGATGCGACGGGCCTGCACCTCTCTCGTTTGACCCCGTCAACCGTCGCCTCTTCAGCGGTTGCGGTAACAAGGTGATGGTCGTGACCGACGTCGATGCCGGTAAGGTCGTCGCATCGGTGCCCGTGGGCGGCGATCCCGACGGTATCGTGTTCGACGCCGACAAAAAGCGCATCTTCGTCGCCAATCGCGACAAGACCTGGACGATCATCGCGCAGAGCGGCGCCGACAGCTATGCCGTCGATCAGAACCTCGCGATCGACGAATATGCCAAGACGGTCGGGCTCGACCCCAAGACGCATCGCGTCTTCTCGTCGACCGCCGATCTCGAATGGCCGCCGAAACCGACGGACGGCAAGAAGTGGTTGCCGAACGCCAAGTCGGGCACGTTCCGTTTGCTGGTCGTTTCCGAAAAATAAGCACGCGCGGCGGGCGGCGATCGATGCGCCGCCCGACCGTTCGGCAACAACATGGGGAGTGCTGAAATGGCCGAGACTATCGTGGTCGAGCCGATCGACGACACGCATACCGTCGATGGCGAAACCGGCCCGCGTGGCTGGTGGCGGATCATGGACACGCGGATCGGCATTGTGCCGGTCCCGGTGTTTCTGGTCATTTTGGCGCTGATCGCCGTCTACCTTCGCCAGGGCAAAGTGCCGGCCGATCTGACCACCAACATCCTAATCCTCGGCGCCGGCGGATTTGCGTGCGCCGAAGTCGGCAAGCACATCCCGTTCCTCAAGAAGGTCGGCGCCGCGGCGATCCTGGCGACGTTCGTGCCATCTTTGCTGGTCTATCTCGGCGCGATCCCCAAGCCCCTGAAAGAGTCGATCTCGACCTTCACCGAACAGAGCAACTTCCTGTATCTGTTCATCGGTTCGATCATCGTCGGTTCGATCCTCGGCATGGATCGCAAGATGCTGATCGGCGGATTTATCAAAATCCTGGTGCCGATCCTGCTTGGCTCGATTGCGGCGGCTGTCGTCGGTTGCCTTGTCGGCACCGCGCTGGGGCTCGGTCTCAAGCACACCGCATTCATGATCGTCGTCCCTGTGTTGGGCGGCGGCGTCGGCGAAGGCGCGATCCCGCTGTCAATCGGTTATGCCGCCTTGTCGGGCGGCGTTCAGGGCGATTTGCTCGCCGAAATCCTGCCAGCGGTGATGTTCGGCAGCCTTGCGGCGATCCTGTTGGCGGGCGGCCTCAATATGCTTGGCAAGCGCAAGCCCCACCTGACCGGCGAAGGCCAGCTGCAACCAGGCGAGCACGACGTCCACCTGACCGGCGACGATGCACCGCGCTTTGTGCCCGATCTGCAGACGGTTGGCGCCGCGGTCATTCTGGCGATGACGCTCTACACGATCGGCGCTGTGATCCAGGATCTGACCAAATTTCCCGGCCCGGTCACGATGCTTTTTCTTGCGGTCATCCTGAAGCTCGGCAAGCTGGTCACGCCGAAGCTCGAACAGGGGGCATACCGCAACTATCAGTTCTTCGCAGGAATCGTGACGTATCCGCTGCTGTTCGCGATCGGGGTCGCCAAGACTCCGTGGGAGAAGCTGATGAGCGCGTTTAACCTGCCCGAGATCGTCACGATCCTGGCGACCGTCATCACATTGGTCGCGACCGGGTTCTTGACCGGGCGGTTCGTCAATATTTATCCGATCGAGGCGGGAATCGTGACCGCGTGCCGTGCCAGCCAGGGCGGGACCGGCGACGTCGCCATCCTCAGCGCCTCGAACCGCATGATGATGATGCCCTTCGCGCAGGTCGCGACGCGGATCGGCGGCGCTATCACCGTGACGGTCGCGCTCGCGCTCGTTGCCAAGTTCGGAATGTGACCCTTGGTCGCCGGCCTGCCCGCCCGGCTGCCGTTTATCGCGAACATTGGCGATTTGTATATCCCCGGAAAGACGTCACCAATCTCTCTTGGTGCACAGGATGAGACAGGGGGGACGCGGTGCTGAAAGTGCTTGTCGCAGAAGATGACGCGGAAACGTGCGACTACGTCGAACGGGGCCTACGGGAGCTCGGCCACGCCGTCGTGACAGCGTGCGATGGCCGTGATGCGCTATTCTTAGCGACCAGCGAACGCTTCGACGCAATCATCCTCGACCGCATGCTGCCCGGGATAGATGGCATGACAATCCTGCGCTCGATCCGTGGCGCAGGCGTGTCAACGCCGGTGCTCATGCTGACGGCACTGGCCCGCGTCGAGGACCGCGTCGAGGGACTCGAAGCTGGAGCCGATGACTATCTCGTCAAGCCGTTCGCGTTCACCGAGCTGACGGCGCGGCTTAACGCGCTATCGCGCCGGCCGATTGCCGTCGCCGCGGAAACGTCCCTGCGCGTGGGCGATATCGAGTTCAATCGGCTGAAGCGTGAGGTACGCCGCGGCGGCCACCGAATCGAGTTGCAGCCACGCGAATTGCAGCTGCTCGAGGAATTGATGATCAATGCAGGTCGCGTCGTCACCCGCACGATGTTGCTCGAGCGCGTGTGGGATTTCCACTTCGATCCCAAGACCAACATCGTTGAAACTCATGTCAGCCGGCTGCGCAATAAATTGAATGCCGGTTTCGATCGCGATCCTATCCAGACCGTGCGCGGGTCGGGGTATCTGTTCGATGCCGATGATTAGCCCGCCCTCTTCAACGGCGTTCCGCTTTGCGGCGTTCTACAGCTTGGCGTTCACGCTGCTGATCCTCGCGCTCGGCGCGGGAATGTATTGGGCGATACGCTACGAGTTGCGTTACGATCTCGACCAGCGTGTCCTAACGGAGCGGGGCGCGATGTTGCGTGAGGCGTCCGGCCGTGGCCTGCCGGGCGTCGTGGTCGATCGCGCGGCGCACGAACGGGGCGACATGCGCTATGCGCTGCTCGACGCCCAAGGACAGCTGATCGCCGGACGAGCGATCGTCGCGCGGCCCGCGTCAGGCTGGTCCGACATGGACTTCGTCAACGATAACGGCCGCCCGGATTTCACCCGCGCCTTCGCGTCGCGCACCGCCGATGGCGGGCTGTTAATTGTGGGTGCAGACCCTGAGGCGCTTGAGAATCTCGACGAGCGTATGATCCCGTTATTCGCCATCGCGTTCGGGCTAATCGCGGCAATCGGTGTCGTCGCCGCATTCTTACTCAGCGCCACGCTTAGCCGGCGGCTCGACGCGATCAACCGGATCGCCCACGCGATAATCGGCGGCGACCTGACGCAGCGCATGCCGCTCGCCGGCAGCGGCGACGAGTTCGACCGGCTGTCCGCGACGCTCAATCTGATGCTCGACCGGATCGCCGTGCTGCTCGACAATCTGCGCCAGGTGTCGAGCGATCTGGCGCACGACCTCAGGACCCCGATCGCCCGGCTGCGGCAGAAGCTTGACCTGACGTTGGCAGCCGGAAGCGAAGAGGCCGAGCTGCGCGAAGCAATGACGCATGCCATCGCGCAGACCGACGAGATGCTTGACCTGTTCACGGCGATCCTCGGGATTGCCGAGGTCGAGGCCGCGCCGGTGCGGATGAAGTCGCTGGACCTCAGCGCGCTGATTGCAGACCTCGCCGACAGCTATCAGCCGTCGGTCGAGGAGGACGGCGGCCGGCGCTTCGACCGCGCCATCGCGCCCGGCATCGAGATCGAGGGCAACCGCGAGCTGATCGCGCAGCTGATGGTCAACCTCATCGAGAACGCGTTGCACCACACGCCCGCCGGCTGTCCCATCGCTGTCGCGCTGGTAGCCGATGCCGATGAAGCAATGCTGGCCGTCAGCGACGGTGGACCGGGCATTCCGGCCGACCGTCGGGACGACGTCTTCGCGCGGTTTACGCGGCTCGAACGCAGCCGCACGACGCCGGGCCACGGCCTCGGGCTCAGCCTAGTGGCGGCCATCGCCAAGGTTCATGGCGGCTCCGTCCGCCTCGACGACAATTACCCCGGAGTGAAAGCCATGGTTACGTTTCCGCGGCGGTCGACATGACGCGGCCGATCCTTGTCTTCCTGTTGGCTGGCGCGACGCTGTCGGCCTGCGCGAGCTACAGCCGGTCGCCGCTGTCCGCGCCATCGGATGTGCTCGCCGCTCCAAACCCGGCTATCCTGTCGGTCGACGCGCAGAAGATCGACCGGCCGTACCTGACGCCGCAGGCGATCGACCTCAACCAGCCGTTGACGCCCAACGCGCTGGCGGTGATCGCCGTGATCGAGAATCCCGACCTAAAGGCGCAGCGCGCGAAGGCCGGCGTGACCGACGCCCAGGCGTTTGCCGCGCGTCTGCTCCCCGATCCCAGCTTCCAGGCGAATTTCGACAAGGTCCTGTCCGGTCCCGACATCTTCAACGCGTTCGGCGCGCAGCTTGGGTTCGACCTCAATGCGATCCGCACCGCGCGCGTCACGCGCGAGTCGGGTGAAGCGGCCAAGCGGCAAGTGCGGCTGGATATGGCCTGGGCCGAATGGCAGACCGCGGGCCAGGCGCGGTTGCTCGGCGTTCGTGTTCTCGCGCTGACCGAGCAATTCGCCATCGCGCGCGAAAGCGCCGCGTTGGCAGAGCGATTGTTCGCCGCAGCGCAGCGCGCCGCCGGGCGCGGTGACATCCCCGCCGCCGAACTCGATACACGCCGCCAGTCGGTGATCGATGCGACCGACAAATCCCGCACCGCCGAGCGCGACCTGGCGGCGGCGCGCGGTGAGCTCAACAAGACACTGGGCCTACCGCCCGAGGTCGAGCTCAGGCTTGCCCCCCCGGCCGGTCCGCCACTGCCGCCGGACAGTGCGACGCTCGTCGCTCAGGCGCTCGAACGCCGCCTCGACCTTCAGGCATTACGCGCCGGTTACGGCGTCGCCGAAGCCGATCTCCATAAGGCGGTGCTCGATCAATTCCCCAACCTGTCGCTGACGATCGCGGGCGCCCGCGATACGGCCAACAATTATACGTTGGGCCCGGCGGTCGGCTTCACGCTGCCGCTGTGGAACCGTAACCGCGGCAACATTGCGATTGCCAGGGCCACCCGCGAGCAACTCAAGGCCGAATACGAGGGGCGGCTGTTCCAGACGCGGGCCGACATCGACACCGCGGTGAAGGGTGTCGCAGCACTACGCCGGCAGCGCGCCGAGCTCGCGGGCCAGTTACCGGCGCTTCAGAAATATGCCGATGCGACCCAGCGGGCGGCAAAGCGCGGCGACCTCTCGCCCGCCACCGCCGACACCGCGTTGCAGGCGATCCGCGATCGCCGGCTCGCCTTGCTCCAAATCGATCAACAGATCGCCGAACAAACCATCGCGCTCGAGCTTTTGTCGGGCGGCCCTAGCGAAGGATGGACCCGATGAAGTCTCTCTCATTCCTGCCTCTCTTCCTGCTCGCCGCCTGTGCCGCTAGCCCCGACGAGGAGAAGGCGCCCGAACCCACGGCGCAGGTGCGCACCGCGCCGGCCGAACTCGGTTCGTCGACCGATGCGGTTTCTGCCTATGGCGCAACCGAGGCGACTCCGGGCAGCAGCCGTGCGATCGTTGCGCCGGCCGAGGCGATCGTGGTGTCGGTTTCGACACCGAACGGCACCGCGGTCGGCGGCGGCCAGGTGATCGTGACGCTCCGCGCCAGCCCGGCGACGCAGGCGGCGATCGCCAAGGCGGCCGCCGACGCCACCCAGGCGCAGGCAGCATACCAGCGCGCGTTGCGCCTCCGCAAGGACGGGCTGGTCAGCGACGCCGACGTCGAAACCGCGCGCGCCGCCGTGGCCTCGGCAAGTGCCGCGCGCGTCGGCACCGGGATGGGCGGCAGCGTGGCGCTGCGCGCGCCGGTCGCCGGCACCGTCCAAAACCTGACGGTCAAGCCCGGGGATCAGGTCGCCGCCGGGACGACGCTGGCGACGATCGGGACGCTCGGCGACCTGCGCGCCAAGTTCGGGGTCGATCCGGCGCTCGCGCCGAGGCTCCATCCGGGCCTGCCGATCAAGATGAGCACGATCGACGGCGGCGCCGAAACCGCCGCGACAGTCGTCGGCGTCGATCCGCAGGTGGATCCGACGACGCGGCTGGCGGCGGTGTATGTCGCGGTGCCCGCGAGTATGGGGCTCGGCGCGGGCGAGCCGCTGCGCGCGTCGCTGGAGGTCGGGGCGACCGCGACCGGGATCACGATCCCTTATGCGGCGCTGCTCGACAATGGCGGGAAGAGCTACGTGTTCGTAATCAAAGGCGGCGTCGCCAAGGAGCGCGAAGTATCACCCGGTAATTCGATGGGTGACCGCATCCAGATCCTCAAAGGGCTGCAGCCCGGAGAGCGCGTCGTCATCGAGGGCGGCACCGCGCTCGAGAACGATATGAAGGTCACCGAACCGACCACGGGTGCGAAGAAGTGAGAGAGCTCCTCCAGCGCCACCGACGCTCGATCTGGCTGAGCGTCTTCCTCATTTCGCTCGCCGGGCTCGCCGCGGCGACCCAGCTGCCGGTGACGCTGTTCCCCCATATCGACTATCCCCGCGTCGTCGTTTCGATCGACGCCGGCGAGCGCGACGCGCAGCAGATGGAAGCCGACATCACTCGTCCGGCGGAAATCGCGCTGCGCGAAATCCCGGGCGTGACGCAGATCCGCTCGACCACCAGCCGCGGCTCGGCCGAGGTCGCGCTCAGCTTCGCTTGGGGCGACGACATGGTCGCCGCGACCAACGCAACGCAGGGCGCGCTGGCGACCATCCTGCCCGATCTTCCCACGGGCACGCGGTTCAGAGTGCGGCGATCTGATCCGACGATCTTCCCGGTGCTCGGCATCTCGCTGACGTCGAACAAACGCGACGGCGTGGCGCTGCAGCAACTCGCGCAATTGAAGCTTCGCCCCCTGCTGTCGACGGTGGCGGGCGTCGCGGGCGTCGACGTGCTCGGCGGCTCGCCGCAAGAGGTGATCGTTGAGGTCGATCCCGGCAAGATGCAGGCGGTCGGGCTGACCATCACTGACGTGACCGCGGCACTGACCGCAGCGAACAGCGTCGCGGCGGTGGGCAAGATCGAGGATCGGCATCGGCTTTATCTCGCGCTCGTCGAGGATCGGCTGACGAGCGAGGCCGATATCGCGGCGGTGCCCGTGAAGGCCGGTAACACGCCCGGCGCAGGGGTCACGTCGCTCGGCCAGATCGCGACGATCCGCCGCGCGCCTGCCCCGGCATGGACCAAGGTGACGTCGAACGGCACCAATGCCGTGCTGGTCAACATCCGCCAGACCCCGACCGCGGACGCGGTTACATTGGTTAAGGACGTCGAGGCACGGTTGAAAAGCCTGTCGCTGCCGTCCGACGTCAAGATCAGCAACTTCTACGACCAGTCCGAACTTGTGACCGGCGCGGCCAATTCGGTGCGCGACGCGATCCTGCTCGGCGCATTGCTCGCGGGCGTTGTGTTGTTCCTCTTTCTTAGATCGTGGCGCCTGATGGTGATCACCGCCGCGCTGTTGCCCGCGGTGCTCGCCGCCGCCTGTCTCGTGCTGCTGTCGTTCAAGATGAGCTTCAACATGATGACGCTCGGCGGCATGGCTGCGGCGGTCGGCCTGGTCGTCGACGACGCGGTGGTGATGCTCGAACACCTGATGCGGCGACTGCAAGAGGCGGATCACGAGCATAAGAGCGAGCGGCCGTCGATGCTGGCGGCGGCGCGCGAAATGGCGAAGCCCTTGTTCGGATCGACCGCGGCGACGATCGTCGTGTTCGTGCCCCTAGCGTTTATCACCGGCGTCACCGGCGGGTTCTTCAAGGCGCTCGCGGTGACGATGGTCGCGGCGCTGGCGGTGTCGTTGCTCTACGCACGCTTTGTGCTGCCGATCATCGCCGACGGCTGGCTGACGCTCAAGGACGCCCAAGCTGCGGACAAGGCGGAGAAGTTTACCGGCCCGATCGTCAATCGCTATGGCCGGGTGACCGAACGTGTGTTCGCGCGTCCCGGCCTAGTCGCCGGTGGCGTCTCGCTTGTCCTCGTCATACTAGGCGGGCTCGCCTGGACTAACCTCCAGTCGGGGTTCATGCCGGTTATGGACGAAGGCGGGTTCATCCTGGACTATAAGGCCAAATCGGGCGCCGCGCTGAGCGACACCGATCTCCTGTTGCGCCGGGTCGAGAAGATCGTGCGCGAGACGCCCGAAGTGACGAGTTATTCTCGCCGCACCGGCGTGCAACTCGGCGGGGGCCTGTCGGAGGCCGACGAAGGCGATTTCTTCATCCGCCTAAACAATGACAGCGGTCGCCGCGACATCGAGGAGGTGATGACCGAAGTGCGCGACAAGATCGACAAGGAAGTTCCCGGCCTACAGATCGAGACCGCGCAGTTGATGGAGGATTTGATCGGCGACTTGACCGCGGTGCCACAGCCGATCGAGGTCAAACTGTTCGGCGACAATCCCGAAGAGCTGTCGGCGTCGACCGAAAAGGTGGTCGGCGCGCTGGAGAAGATCAGCGGCGTGGTCGAGGTCGCGAGCGGCCTGCGCGTCGCCGGCGATGCGATCATCATCAAGGTCGATCGCGCCGCGGCGGCACTGGCCGGGGTCGATCCCGACGTGGTGTCGAAACAGATCGAAACCCAGACCGGCGGCACCATCGCGACGCAGATCCTGGCCGGCGAGCAGGTCGTGGACGTTCGCGTCACCGTGCCGCAGGAGCTGCGTCGGCGCGCCGATTCACTCGGTACAATGATGGTTCGTGCCACCGACGGACGCACGGTCGCGCTCCGCCAGATCGCATCGATCATCATTGCGGCGGGGCAGCCGCAGATCACGCGTGAGGATCTGGCGCCGTTCATTCCGGTGACCGCGCGACTAGAGGGCAAGGATTTGGGCAGCGCGATGAACGATGTCCAGGCGGCGGTGGCGGGGCTCAAGCTGCCATCCTCGGTCCGGGTCGATTATGGCGGGCTCTATCAGCAGCAGAAACAGTCGTTCCGCGACCTGACGACGGTGTTCATCGCCGCCCTGCTGCTGTCGATGCTGCTACTCACCATCTTGTTCGAAAACTGGGCGTTCACCGCCGCGGTGATTGGCACGGTGATGCTGTCGACGACGGCTGTGTTCATGGGGCTTTGGCTGACGGGCACCGAGCTCGACATTTCGGCGCTGATGGGGCTGACGATGGTGGTCGGCATGCTGACCGAACTTGCCATCTTCTACTTGGCGGAACTCGAACCCGGGCGACCGATCGACGGACCGAACCTGCTCGAAGCCGGCAAAGCGCGGTTGCGGCCAATCCTGATGTCGGCGCTGATCGCGATTCTGACACTGGCCCCGCTGGCGCTAGGTCTGGGGCGCGGATCAGGGTTGCAGCGGCCGCTGGCGACCGCGATCATCTTTGGTCTCGCGATCGGCGCGCCGCTGGTGCTGACGATCCTCCCCACGCTGGTGCTTCTGCTGACACGCCGGCGTGGCGATAAGTCCGTCGAAAAGGTGCCCGCGACAGCTTGATGAAAGCGCATCGGCCTAACCCGATGCCGAGCATGGCGATCGACCATTGGCATCGGGAGAGGTTCATGGGCAGGCATCCGGTGGCAACGTTATTGCTGGGCATCAGCGGGCTCGCGGCATTTCCGGCCGCGGCGCAGACGTATGGCGATACACTTGCCGCTGACGTGGCCGGGCGGCATCCCGCGATCATCTCGCTTCGGATCGATGCGACCGGCAAGGACGGTAAACCGCTCACCTTACACGGCAGCGGCGCCGGCGCCACCGCTACCGTTCCGCTGACCAACGCGCTGGGCGAGCCGATCGGATCGGTGACGATCGTTACGCGTCGGCGGGCGGCGGCCGCGCCGATCGCCCGCGAACTGGCGCGGCGCATCTATGTCGCCGACAATCTTGCCGAACCCGACCCGTTCGTCACCGGCACTGTCCGCTCCCTGCGCGCCCAGGCGCTGGTCGATACGATAATCGACCGTTTTCCGGACCTCGTCACGCTCGCCATGCATGTCGCGCTGCCGGGCGCCGACAACACCATCATCGCTTCGAATTTCGGTCGCGTCGGCAAGCGCGCCGACGGCGACGACGCCGACGTCATCGCCAGCGGCTCGATCCGCAAGGAAGTAACCAATGGCGGCAAGCGCCTTGCCGTCGAACTCCCGATGCTCGACGCGCGCGGGACGGTAATCGGTGCGCTCAGCACCAGCTTCGCGATGGCCTCGTCCGCGGACGAGGCACGGGCTTACACGCGCGCGTTCGCGGTACGCGATGCGCTGGCCCGAATGACCCCGTCGCTCGCCGCGCTGGCGAGCAAATAGGCGACAGCTTGCCGTCAGCTTCGACGGCTAATCGTACGACAACGAACCAAGAATGGGAGAGAAATGATGGCACACCGTAAACTGATCACGATCGCCGCCGTCGCGGGTCTGGGACTGGCGATTGCGGCGGGCGCGCAGACCGCGCCGACGGCAGCGCCAGCCAAGAATTGGACGCCACCCGCCGCCAAGATTTACGCGCAGGCACTGTCTGACGAGACGATGAAGGAGCATCCCGAATTGCTCAGCGTCACGCTGCACGGCGTACCGCCGGGAATGACCGACGCCTATACGATGTTCGCCGGTTCCTATCTCGATCGCATCGGCAACCCCGATGATCCCGATGATATCGACGTGTCGAAAAAGGGAATCACCATCGTCGATCCGCGCTGGCACCGGACCAAGGATACCTCACCGAAGTTTGTCGTGCTGATGCCGATGCGCGACGCGAAGGGCAACAACATCGGCCTGGTCGTCTATGCCTTTAAGGTGCCGGTCGCGGGCAACCAGTATGAGCGCACGCTCTACACCAAGGCGCTCGACCTGCGCGACGCGCTGGCCAAGAAAATCCCCAGCTACGAAGCTTTATTCGCCCCGGCGAAATGAGCGGAGGAGGCAGGCTCGCCCGGGAAACCGGGCGGGCCGTTTTCGGGGTCGATCCCGCTGGCTACCATTCTGCCCGGCTCGATTACCCGGCTGAATTATACGACTTGATCCTCGATCGCGCGGAGAGTGAACACCTTCGCGCGATCGCGGAAATCGGTCCGGGGACTGGCCTCGCCACGCAGCATTTGCTGCCGTCGGCGAGCGAACGCTACGTCGCGATCGAGCCCGACCCGGCGCTCGCAGACTATCTGCGCAATGCGTTTTCGGATGACGTTTTCGAGGTAGTTAAAGCCGATTTCGTCGCGGCGCCCCTTGAGGGTCAGTTCGACCTGATCGCCGCCGCGTCGGTATTCCATTGGCTTGACCCTGACGCAGCGCTAGCGCGCATCCGCACCCTGCTTCGCCCCGGTGGCCGCGTTGCGATCTGGTGGAATGCCTATCGCAATCCCGGGATCGGCGATCCCTTTGCCGACGCAACGATGCCGTTGCTCGATGGGATCGACTTGCCGCCGTCCGAATCGATGCGGGGCCACTATTCGCTCGACGCCGAACTTCACGTTTCGCGGTTACGCGGCGCGGGACTGGTCGATGTCGAACAGCGCTTGTTCCGCCGCGAACGAATGCTGAGCGCGGTCGACGTGCGCGCGCTGTATTCGAGCTATTCGTTCGTCCGCGCGCTTCCGGCCGAACGTCGCACCGCGCTGCTCGACTCGCTAGCTTCCCTTGTCGATGACCAGTTCGGCGGCACGGCGCCCAATGTCGTCTTGACCGCGCTTTACTTCGCCAGCGCGCCAGACTGATCGAGCTTAGCGCGTTCGGCCGCGGCTTCGCGCGCCGACAGCGGAAAGTAACCCGAATAACGCACCCGCTCCTGTCCATCCTTGCTCAGGATGAAACGCAGGAATGCCGCGACCTGCGGCGGCGCGCGGCCCGGCGCGAGGCGGATATACATATAGCGCGTCAACGGATAGCGGCCGCTAGACGCGGTTTCGGCAGTCATCGGAACGTAGACGCCGTCGGCACCCGCGACATCGACCGCCTTGAGCCGTGGATCACCCTCCTCGAGCCCACCGAACCCGATCGCGTATTTGTCGTCGGCCAGCGCCTTGGCGGTATCGTCGATCTTCGCCTCGACCGCCGCCGGATTCCACGCCCGCCCGCCCAGTAGCATCATCTGCATCGACATCGCATTGGGCGCGACGCGTGGCGGGATACGGATGTGGATCGGGCGATCGGCCCAGTCGCCAGTCAGCCCTAGCTGCCCCCAGTGTGTGATCGTCGGGTTGGCGCCCAGTATTGTCGCGAGTTGGTCGGTGCGGATGCGAGCGATCGGGTTGGCCGGGTTGACGAAGATCGCTTGTGCGGTGGTGCGCTGGGGCGTGTCGAAGCCGCCGCGCGCGACCGCAATCTCGATCGGCGCACCAGGACCGTAGACCGATCGCCACGCGGCCATTTCGTCGGGCCATAGTTCGCGGCCCATGGGTGCGATGTCTGTATTGCCGACGAGTAGCGCATCGAAGCCATTGAGCGTGCCGAGATGTTCCCACATCTCACCCTTGGTCACGCCGGGCTGGAGAATGTTGAAACGGCATTCCCAGCTGTCCATCAGCGCCTTCATCCCGTCGCTGCCGACGCTGCGGATCGGCCCGGTCAAACGCGGTACTGCTCGATAGGCTGGCAACGCTGGATCGAGCTTCGACAGGAACCCGACAACCTTGGCGCGCTCGTCTGCCGCGTCCTTTGCATCAAACGGAACGAACCCAGTCATACCCGCCAACGCAGCCCGCCCGTCGGCGCTCAAGGCCAGTTCCACGAACGCCGTCATCCGCCCGGGCAACGGCGACCCCGGACGCCGGTTGAACGCGATGCTCGCCGGCTTGCCGTCGAGCGTGCCGATCCGAACGACCAGCGGCTCCTTCATCATGTCGCCGTGATATTGATGCTCGTAGGGGGCGATTTCAGTTGCGGTGAACGGACGGACGATCGGCGCCATATCGGCGAGATCGAACACCAGTGTGCCGATCGCCGTCGCATCGCTCGAATATTGCCAGCGCGCCGGTGCGGCTGCGCTCGGATACCGCGCGCGATACAGCGCGAGCAACCGCTCCATCGCCGGTTTCAGCGCGGCGTCGGCGATACTGCTCGGCGCGCGATCGACCGTCGAATCAACTGCGCACACCGCGGGCGCGGCCGCCACAGGCGTTGCCGCCAGCATCGATAAAAACAGTACCGCGCTCCGTCGCATTTCGTTCTCCCGTAAGAACTACCTTCCGTCGCAGCGGCGCCGGTTTCGAGCAATCCGGCGAACGGCCTATGCCGCCTTCGCGCATCCTGACAACGCGACAGCATCGTGAAAGCTAAGTGACGTAGGCCCGACCTTGGGTAAGTGGCCAAAAAAGCCCGCCCGGGGAGAAGGAGCAGGGTCAAGGTGTACGACCGTAGCATCGCCGGCATCGTCCGACGCCATCTAACTACATTTCTGGCGTTTTGCCTGCTGGCAATCGCCACGCTCGCTCCGGCGATGGCCGAGGCCAAGACCGCGCGGCGAGATCGGCTGACGCTGGTGGTACCCGCGGCGTCGGGCGGTGGTTGGGACCTGACCGCTAAGGCGATGAAGGCCTCGCTGGAACGCGAGGGGCTCGTCGGCCAGGTTTCCATCATCCGTTATCCAGGTGCGGGCGGCCTGATCGGCCTTTCGCAATTCGTTGCGCAGCATCGCGGCGATGACGACGTCTTGTTGCTCGGCGGACTGGTCATGCTGGGGTCGGCAATCCGCGACGAGTCGGGGGTAACGCTGCGCGATGTGACCCCGATCGCTCGTCTGACCGGCGAGTGGAGCATGGTCGCGGTGCGCACCGATTCGCCGATCAAGTCAATCGCCGACCTGCGGAGCGCCATCCAGCGCGATCCGGCGGCGCTGCGCTGGCTGGGTGGTGCGCTCGGCGGTCCCGACCAGGGGCTGGTCTGGCTGATCGCCCGGCAACTCCACGTGCCACTCGACGAAATCACCTATTTCGGGCGCGCGGGCGGCCGTCGGGTCAGCGATGCGCTGGTCGAGGGCCGCGGCGATGTCGCGGTCAGCGGCTTTGCCGAATTCGCGCCGCGCATTGAGAACGGCGAGCTCCGCATGCTGGGAGTGGCCTCCCCTGACGCCGTTGCCGGGATCGACTCTCCGACCCTGCGCGCCGGCGGCATCGACGTCACGATGATGAACTGGCGCGGTGTATTTGGCGCGCCCGGCATCAGCGCGGCGCAGCAGGACCGGCTGACTGCGCTGATCGCGACCATGGCGCGGTCGCCGTCCTGGGCCGAGCAGTTACGCGCCAATCGCTGGACCAACACCTATCTCGATGGCAGTCCGCTGTCGCAATTCCTCGACCGCGAGCAGGCTCGTTGGAGTGATGTCGTCAACCCGCCGACGCGCGTGGAGGATGCACCGATCCGGACCTCGGTATCGGGCATCGGCTGGGTTCGTGGCAGCATCTTGGCAGTCATGATCGTGGCACTGGCGGCGTTCGCCGGATCGCTGTTCTGGCAATTGCGCCGCCGCCGCCGCGCCACGCTCGAGCTCGAGCGCCGGTGCAGCGATCTCGCCGACAAGCTTTGCCGGTCGGAAGTGTCGACCGGCAAGCTCGTCAAGGATGGGATCGACTTCGATTTCGACGAGTGGAAACTGTCGAGCGCCGAAAGCGACATCGCCTGGTTCATGCTGCGTGGCTTGCCGATGCGTGAAATTGCGGATCTTCGGGGAACCAGCGAGCGCACCGTCAGGCAACAAGCCCAGGCAATATATCGCAAGGCGGGGCTCGACGGCCGTTCCGATCTCGCCGGCCGCGTGCTCGAACGGTTCATCTAGGGCAAAACGCCGATGCGCTACGCCAAAAGACGGATCGATGTTCGGGCACGCCAGGCGGACACGGAATCATGCTTGCTCCGCCCGATTTCGGCCCGAACGACCTTTCCCCGCCGTCGCGTCGCCACTTGCTTTGGCTTGGGCTCGCGGTCGCTGCCTGGTCGGCTTTCGCCGTTGCGTCGCCATCAGCCTTTCGCGCCACGCGGCCCGCGATCAGTGGCGACCTGTCGATCGCTGGGTCGCGCGCGATGTCGGGGGTGGTGGACCGCTGGGTCGAGATATTTCGCCGTGAGCATCCCGAGGTTCGAGTGAATATGATTCTGTATGGATCGGGCACCGCCGCAGGTGCGATGGCCGAGGGCCGTGCCGACGTTGCGCCGCTGGTTCGCGAGATGGCGTCCAACGAACGCTCGCTCGTGGCGGCGGCGCAGTTCGATCCGCGCGGCATCGTGGTCGGGTATGGGCCGGCCGATCGCACCGGTGCCGACGAACCACTGTTGATCTACGTCAACCGCGGGATCGGCGCACAGCCCGGCCGCGCCGCAGTCGAATTCGTCAGGGTCGCACTGAGCACCGAAGGACAGGCGGCGTTGCTCGCCGGCCGGTTGCCACCCGCCAGGCGCAGCGCCGCGATGCGCGCGCTTGCAAAGCTTGAGGCGGATATTTCGTGAAGGGAAACACCATGCGTATGATCGGGCTCATTCTTGCCGGCGCGGCCTTTCTGTCGGCCGGCGCCGCCCTCGCGCAGGATACGCCCCCGCCGATGAAGCCGGGCCAAGTGATCTGGGTCGAGCCGAGCGCACCGATCATTGCGCCGCAGACCGACGCCGAGAAGAAGGCTGGGATGGAAGTGGGGCGCACGCTGCCCGCACCTGAACTGCTCCAGCCCGACCTCGATCCCACCTTACCGCGTTACGTCCCGACCAAGGGGCTCAGGGTCAAGGCGCATTTCCGTGCCGGCGTGTCGGATGTCCTGCCCGGTTTGGCCGGCGCCTGGGTCGCGGCGTTCCGTAAATATCATCCGGCGTTCCAACTCGATTTGGTCAAGCCCTATGCCGGCAGCCTCGGCGCGCTTGAGTTGATCAAGGGCAACCTCGATCTCGTGTTCGTCTCGCGCGAATTGAAGCCGACCGACATTTCGGGATTTCGCGACAAGTTCGGTTACGACCCGTTCTCGGTGCCGATCTCGGGCGGGACGTGGCGGCATTTCGGGTTCCTCGATGCGATCGCCTTCATGGTCAATCCGCAGAATCCGGTGCGTTCGCTAACCTTCGCCCAGCTGGACGCCGCGTTTTCCGCCACTCGAGTGCGCGGTGGCAAGCCGATCAGGACGTGGGGGGACCTCGGGCTGACCGGCGACTGGGCCGATCGCCCGGTGCGCCTCTATGGCATCAAGCCGTGGAACGGGTTCGAGGAATTCGTCCGCCAGCACGTGCTGTCGCTGCCGGGTCGGCGTGGCGAATGGAACGACAAGATCCATTACGACGAAACCTTCTTCAACATCGCGCGCCGCGTCGCCGCAGATCCCTACGCACTGGGCTACACCGGGCTGTCAGCGATCGATTCACAGGTCAAGATCCTTCCAGTTGCCGAGGGCGGCGGCCCGGCGCTGTCGCCCAGCTACGAAAACGTGGCGAGCGCCGCCTATCCGCTATCTCGCGTGCTGTATCTCAACACCAACGCCCTGTCGGGAGGGGCGTTGAACCCTGCGCTGCGCGAGTTCCTGCGCTTCGTGTTGAGCCGCGAGGGCCAGGCGGTCGTGCGCGCGCAGGGAATCTACCTGCCGTTGCGCGCCGGCCAGGTCGCCCGCAGCCAAGCCTATATGGACCGCAAATGATGGCGATCCGCTTGCCCTTGATCGCCGCGGCCTTGCTGTTGGTGACGAGCGCGGGCGCGAGCGGGCCGAAGCCCGACTATCAAACCGCGGACGGGCGGTTCCGCATCGTCGGCTATAACGACATGGACGAAATGCTAACGGCCGCCGCCAGTCGCATCGAAGCTGGACCTGCCGGTTTCCGTTTCGAATTCGACCTTAACAGCACGCGCTCGGCTCCGGCCGCGCTTGTCGCCGGCCGCTCGTTACTCGCGCCGATGGGCGCCGAAATGGACCCCGCCGACCGTGCCGCGTTCCACGGGGCCTGGGGCAGCGATCCGATCGAGTTCCGCATCGCCCACGACTCGCTTACGCGCGGCACGCTGTCGTCGCCGACCGGCATCCTTGTCGCGCGCGGCAATCCGCTTCGCCGCATAACGCTCGATCAAGTGCGGCGCATATTTACCGACCAACCTGGCCGGCCTGCGATCTCGACTTGGCGAGCGTTGGGCATCGCTAGCGCCGCCGGCATCCGTCCGATCGGCCTCGCCGCCGACACCGCGATAGGCCGGTTCACGCTTAACGCGTTGCGTGCGGATCGATATGCAGTTCGGTTCGAGGGGATGCGCCAATCGCGTGACGCCGCGGCCATCGTCGCGGCCGACCCGACGGCGATCGCGCTCGCCAATCTCAACTTTGCGGGACCTGATGTTCGCGCGCTTACGATCATAGACGACCGTCGTGTCGCCCGCGTCCCGACGCGCGCCGGCATCCGCTCGGGCCGTTATCCGTTCGATCGATTTCTGCTGATCTATGCCCGCCAAGAGGCCGATGGCGGCATCGCTCCCGCTGCGCGGATGCTCCTGGAATCACTGCTTTCGCCCGAGGGCCAGGCGGCGATCGGTCGGCAATCGCGGGGTTACATCCCGCTCAATCGCCGGGAATTGGCGTATGAGCGCATAAAGTTAGCAAAAACCATGAAATAGCAAAGAGATAGGACATTCCGTCATTTAACGGATGGATGAAAAGCGCTGGTTTTGAAACAGCTGAATACGGCGAGGGCGCCGATTATGGCGGTGCCAACTGAGAACAAGCAAAATAGAGATTTGGGGAGCCTGAAATGACCATGAACGACTTAACCGCACGGTTGACGCAACATGCCAGATTCGCTGGTGCAAGCTCGCTGATCGCGTTGGCGCTGGGCATCGCCGCCCCGGCCCATGCGCAGACCGCACCGCCGACGGACGCCCCCGCCGCCACTGACGATCAGTCCGCCGCTCCCGCCGAGGACCAAAGCAAGGACGTCGTCGTTCGCGGCCGCTTTGTCGACGACGCCGCGGTCAGCGCGACAAAGATGGACATTCGCATCCTCGACACCCCGGCCAGCACCGAAAGCTACAACAACAACTTCCTGAAGGCGATCGAGACGACCAATGTGTCCGACCTTTATCGCTACATGACCGGCATCCAGCGCGCGGGCAACACTGGGTACGACATCACATTTCGCGGGTTCAAGACGTCCGGCAACGATCGCGGCGCGATCCTGACCGACGGTCTGCCGGGTCTCGCCGTTCGCTTCGGCTCGCCACCGACGATCGGCACCGATCACATCGAATTGGTCAAGGGCCCGACCGCCGTGCTGTACGGTCAAGGTCAACCCGGCGGCTTCATCAACATCATTTCCAAAAAACCAAAATTCACCCCTGCGTTCGAGATCGACTTCAAGGGTCTGATGGGCCTTGGTCCGTATCATCGCCAGCTGGGCGGGCTGTTCTCGTTTGACTATACCGGCCCGGTCGACAAGGCCCAGACGGTCGCCGTCCGCGTGGTCGGCGAGACGGGTTACACGCGCGGGTTCCGCAAGAACGCCTACGACCAGCCGGTCTACATCGCCCCGAGCCTGACCTGGAAATTCTCCTCGAAGGATACGCTGACCATCGGTGGCGAATATCGCTACGTGAAAACGCACTACGACACTTATCTCGTCGGCCCGAACAACGATGCCAGCCTGGCGGCGAAAATCGACGTCAATTACCAGGAGCCCGGTGATTATCTCGTAGAGCGCGGGGCGATCGGGAACGTCTCTTACACGCACAGGTTTAGCGACGGCGTGAAGTTCTACGTCGGCTACCGTTATGTCGATCACGAGGATCGGCAGCGCAATTTCGACGTCAATGCCTTTGCTGCGTCGCCCAACCAATTGACCACAATCACGCGGCGCGCGCGAGGCCAGATCAACCAACGTACCTATAGCTTCGTCGACGCCAATCTGACGGCGAAGTTTGAGATCGGCGGGATCAAGAACAGCCTGCTGATCGGTTTTAACGGCGGGCAGGAAACTGCGAGCCTCAACCGTACTCAATTCTACAATTGTACGCCGACGCCGGCACCGGCCTGCACGTCGCTGAACCTCAACGTCTACAATCCGGTGATCGGTGTCGTGCCGGCGCTCGAGAGCTTCCCGCAGTTCAACGCGGGACAGCCGCAAAACCTCAACTGGCGCTATACCACGCAGAACTCAATCGGCGGCTATGCGTCGGACCTGATCTCCTTCGGCGACCATGTGAAACTGATGATCGGTGCGCGTTACGCCAACGAGCAACAGACGATCGCCGACAAGCGCATCACGACGTTCGTCCCGGTCAAGAAAAAGGACAGCAAGTGGCTGCCTCAGGCAGGCCTGTTGATCGAACCGACCAAGCGGCTCACGTTCTACGCGTCATACAGCACGTCGTACGTGCCGGTCGCCGCCGCGTCGTTCGATGTTTTCGGGCTCAACCCCTTCAAGCCCACCGAAGCCAAATCGTACGAAGCCGGCGTAAAGACCAACCTGTTCGACGAGCGCCTCAACCTGACTGCCGCGTATTTTGATATCGAACGCAAGAACGTTCTCAACTCTTTCGGTTGTCCGGCCAATCTTGCTGCGCTCAATGCCTATATTGCGGCTAACGGGGTCACCGTCCCGGCCAACGCGCCGCGCGACGCCGGCGGTAATCTGATCCCCGCCTCGGGCACCTGTTCGAACCAACTCGGCACCGACCGCTCGCGCGGTTTCGAGATTGAAGTCAACGCCACGCCGCTACCTGGCTGGCAGATTACTGGCGGCTACGCCCACACTAAGGCGCGAGTCGCGTCGTCCAACATCGCGCCGCAAGTGGGTTCGCGTCAGACAAACTCGCCCGACGATGCGGTGAACTTCTGGACACGGTATGACATCCAGTCGGGGACGTTTGCGAATCTCGGCTTTGGGCTCGGCGTGTCGTATATCGGCAAGCGCGTCGGGCTGTTGCCGGTCGTGAATGCCGTCGGGCCCGAAGCTGGCACCTTGCCGCTCAAGGCCTATACAACGGTCGATGCCGGGATTTACTACAAGGTCGGGGACGATCTGGACCTAACGCTGAAGGTCACCAATCTGCTCGATGCCCGCTACATCGAAAGCGCCGGCTTTACTGCCAACATCCAGTTGGTGCCCGGCACGCCTCGGCTATTGACGGCGTCGGCGCGCTTCCACTTCTAGTTGGACGCACGATCGAGAAGGAAGGGCGTCGCCTGCCGGCGACGCTCTTTTTCTATGTGCCGCAATGATCGTGTGGCGCAAAAAAGGGCGCGTCCGGCGAACCGGCCGCGCCCCAGTCAGGGCAGAGAGCTGCCGTTACATCGTGTCGAGCTTCGCCAATTCTTCCTTCACTACCGATGCTTGCAACGGGATGTAGACGCCGTCATTGGCGACCTGCTGCTGGCCCTCGCGGCTAAGCACGGCGCGCAGGAATTCCTTGACCTTGGGCGCGAGTTTGGCCCCCGGTTTGTGGTTTACATAGATGTAGACGAATCGGCTGAGCGGATAGCTGTGGTCGTAGACCGACTGGGTCGTCGGCAGGACGCACTTGCCGCCGGGCTCATTCGAAAGCGCCACGGGCTTGGTGTTGGGTGTAATGTTGGCCATCAGTGCGTAGGTCAGGCCGCCCGGGTGGTCCTTCATGTCTTCCGCCGCCACGTTGAACGCATGCGTGAACCCCCGGCCCTTGGTGAACTGGATGCCGTCGCGATACGTCCCCATCTTCATCACCTGGATCTTGAAATACCATTCGATCCCGTTGGGCGACTTGAGCCCGTAGAGATGGATCGGCTTGTCGGCCCAGGCGCCCTTGAGGCCGAGCTGACCCCAATTCGTAATGTCGGGGCCACCACGGTTGCGGGTCGCCGAATAGATGCTGTCGAGTTGTTGCAAGCTCAGGCAGCTGATCGGGTTGTCCTTGTCGACCATGATGTTCGACGCGGCGGTCTTGCCGAGCGAGCCGACGCTGCCGGTCGCGACGCGGAACGGCGTCGCGTCATAGCCGAACTTGGCGCGGAAGCCTTCGGCTTCGGCGGGCAGCAGTTCGCGGCCGACCGGCGCGAGCTCGGCAATGCCGTTGGTCAGCGCGGGGCCGCCCGAGCCGGACGCGCGCGCTTCCATATCGACGCTGAGGCGCGGATAGGCCTTGCGCATCATCTTGACCCAGCCGAGCGTCATTTCGTCCATGACATCGGCACCGACGACGTGGAGTTCCTCCTCGGGCTCGACCGTGACCGGACCGGGCGTCCATACCGGGATCGCCGGATCGACCTTTAGATTGTGCTCGCGCTTGGCGTATTTCAGCGCATTGGCGGGCTGCAGTGCGACGCCGGTCGCGGCGAGCGCGACGATGGCCGCGGTAGTGAGCGCAATGGTGCGCCGACGATTTCTAACGGATGCTTGTGCCATGGTTGATGATTCTCTCCTGGATAAGCCCGGCGCTGGCGCGTCGGATCGCCTTCACGATGTATAGACCGGCGGCATCCGCACCAATGCGGCGAATGTCGCGAAGCATGCGTCGTATGACCTATAGCCCGAGAGCGCGGCGCCCTGCTCATTAGCAGCGGTCGAAGAAAGGAGCACGGCGTGATCGAATCGATTGCCCTGATGGGGCTGGGGTTGCTGGGCGCGACGACGGCGGTCGCGAGCGGCGCCCTACGTTGTCCGGCGAGTGCGCGATCGCAACTGACCGGTAGCGCGCCGATGATCCTGAGAGATCTAGCGTCGGCCTGGCGCCGCGACTTCGCCCGGAACGATCCCGCGCTGTCGTTGACCCTGGTCGAACCGTTCGGGCCACCGCAGGGCTCGCTCAATCCTTCGCTCGAACGATTTCTCGAAGGCCGGGCCGACTTCTCCTTTCTTACCCGCGAAATCTCCGAAGCCGATCTCGCCACGTTCCGCCGCAGCTACGGCGCGGACCCGGTCGTCGTTCCGGTGGCGCGCGGCGCGTGGGACAAGTTCGGTTATGTCGATGCGGTGGCGATCATCGTCAACGACGCCAACCCCGTGCGGCGACTGACGCTGCGCCAGATCGATACGGCATTCTCCTCTAGCCGGTTGCGCGGGGGTAGCGGGGACGATTGGGGTGCGCTGGGCGTGTCGCAATGGCGCGGGCGGCCGGTCCATATCGCCGGCGGCGGGGCATGGAGTGGTGAGGAGTCGGCGCGCGCGCTGACAATCCGCCGCCACGTGCTGAGCGCCGGCGGCCGTCGCGGTATCTGGCGGCCGGCGCCACGGTCCGGCAACGAAGCCGATGTCGTCGCGCGCGTCGCCGCCGACCCGCTGGCGGTCGGTTACACGGGGGTCGGCCATATCGGTCCCGGCGTCCACGCGGTCGCGGTGGCACTGACCGACGGCTCGGCCGCCTATCTGCCGACCGCGATCACGATCGCGAGCGGCCGCTACCCGCTCGCGCGCACGGTCGATCTATTCCTGCCGCCCAAGGCCGTATGCCGCCCTCGGGGGAGCGTGGATTTCGCGCGATATGTGCTGAGCCCCGCCGGGCAGAACGTGGTTCGCACGCTGGGTCCGTTCCTGCCGCTGACGACCCGCCAACTGCGGCGATCGGCGCTGTTGCTCGCGCGCTGACTAGTCGACGATCAAATGACGAACCCGCACTGATCGGTCGGCGTGCGCGTATCCATGTTCCTGCCACGGTTGAGGTGATCGTCGATCTCGGCCGCCGCCCCAATCATCCGGCCGTAGAGAAAGATGTTGAATGCCGCAGTTTCGAGCGCCGTGTCGGCGAGCCGTCCTTCGCAATGGTCGCGCCACAACAGGCCGAGCAGCAATGCTGCGATCACGGCGTCAATGTTTACGCAGAACACGTTGCGTGTCGCGCCGACGTCGTGCAGCGCCTGGACGAGTTCGCGATAATAAGCGTGAAACACGTTATACTCGCCGCGTTCTTTCATCATATTGGCCAGGAACCTTTCGCGCGGATCGTGATTTACCGCCTCGCCGCGGAAAACCGGATGATTGACGCCGGGCAGCGCGCGCGGTTCGGCGGTGCCACCTTCCTTGGCGTCGCGCCGCTCGATCGCGTATCGTGTTGCGAATGCAGTCGCCATCGCGCGCAGATCGAGGCCGTGATTGGGATCGGCGGGATCGACCAGGCCGGTTTCACGGAACGTCCCCAGCAGGAAGGCGATCCCCTCATAGCCGTTGCCGCCGTGACTGTAGCCCGAATGGCTCAGGAACCCGATCATCGCCTTGTTGATCTGGACGCGCTCAGGCGATTGCGGGCCGTCGGCGGCGACCGCGCCCTTCGCACCTTGCGAGGTGATCGCGCCAGGACCGTTGGAGATGAGCAGCCCGACCAGGATCTGCAGCGGCCGCGCCATGTCGCCCACGGGCCGTCGCCCGGTGATCGCCAGGAACAGGAAATCGGCCATCGTCCAGTCGTTGAACCGCTCTTCGCGCGAGACACCGTGGAGCATGCCGGGACGATGATGTTCGGCCGGGATCGAGGCGCCGATCATCACGCCGTAGAGCCGCAGATACCAAGGCAGCGTTTCGGCGGTCAAACGCGAGATGCGCTTCTGCATCAGCGGCACCCAGGCGATCGTCGTCGCGATCACCGCCAGCACCGCGTCGCGCGACGGGCGCCCGCCCAGTTCGTCGAGAAAGCGCAGGAACACCGACCGGCCGCCCCGCGCGCGCACCGCAGCCAGCATAGCCTCGGGCCGTGGATCGGCGGCCTCTTCGGGCGTAGCGAGAAACAGTGCGCGGGTCGCATCGCTGATCATGATGATGGAAAGATCGAACGTCTCGTCGCGCGCATCGGCGAGGCCCGACAGCGCGAACAGGTCGATCAGCGCCTTGCTGCAGGCCAGCGCGCGCTCGATCCGCTTCGGGCCGACGATCGCCGCCGCCGCCGCCATTACGGTGTTGGGCGAATTGCCCGCCGCGCGCGCCGCGTCGGCGGCGATCAGCGCCGGGTCGCCGACCAAATTGGTCTCGGCAGCGACAACGACGTCGAGCATCGCGCGGTCGTCGGCCCCGGCGATGTCGTGGACCAGCGGCAACGCGAAATTGGCCTCCAGTGGCTGGAGCGCCAGATCGAGCACCGAATGGCGGTGCACGCTCGTCACCTGGGTCTTGGCGTCCATCAGGGTCGCACCGGACTTGTCCTTCATCGGCTGGCGCGGGATGACCTTGCCGATCTGGCGTGAGAGCGCCGCAATTTGTGCGTCGTAGGGCTCGACCGCCCGCACCGGCGCCAGCGCGAGGTGCGCCGGCAATGCCAAGCCCTGGTCGTTGGCCAGCCACGGTTTGAGCGACAGGTCACCGCGCGGCGTGAAATCGGGCTCGGCCCCCTTCAGACGCATCACTGCGGTCAGCGCGACGGGAATGTCGGCGATGTTCGTGACCAGCGCGCCTTTTGCGGAGCAGACCGGATTATCGACGGTGAACGGCGCATCGACGCCGAACGCGTCCATGAACCATTGTTCCTTTGCCTCGGCATTGTCACCCGATCCGGCGAGAGCGCCGGCATGCCCGACGGCGCGGGTCAGCCGCGACTTCCACCGGCCCACGACGCACGCGACGACGGGTTTCCCGAAATCGATATCGTGCTCGTAATAGCCGCCCGGCTCGACATAAAGCACAGCCGCCTGCGAGCGGTCGTCGGCTTTGAACCCGATCGCGAAATCGCGCGCCGAATAATGGATGTAGACGTCCTTGCCAGACGAAATCAGCGTCGTCGTTCCCCAACCTTCGGTCGCGAGATATTGCGCGATTGTGGTGGTGAACCCGCCCGAATTGGAGAAGATCGCGATCGAGCCCTTGAGCAGTACCTCGTCGGGATGATCCCCGCCTAGCGCGCCGCCGATCCGGACCCGGTTCCAGCTGTCGGCCATGCCCAGGCAATTGCCGCCGAAAATGTCGATCCCCGCCGCCTGCGCGATCGCGCGCACCTCGCGCGCGTCGTGGACCGAGACCTTTTCGGTAATAATGACGATCTTTTCGAGCGCCGGATTGACCCGCACGAGTTCAGCGACGCCGTCGCGCACGCCGCTCGGCGGCAGATAGACGACGCCGGTGTTGAACGCGTGCCCGGCATCGAGCCCCTCGCGGACGTTGTTAAACACCGGAATGTCGCCGACGCTCGTTTTGAGCATTTGGCCCTTGCGCCCCGGCGACGTGCCGAAGACAATGTTGCCACCGGAAAATGCATGGCACACCGGCGTTACCTGGCTCGACTCGCCGCCCATGATGTTGAGCACGCAGATGCGATCGTCGCGCGTCGCGACGTCGCTCAGCGAGGCGACGCCGAGGTGATAGGGCAGTCCTGCCAGCCGTTCGCGCATCACGCCGCCTCCGCTTTGGCGAGGCCCATGCGCGCCGCGATCTCCGCTCGTCCGCCGGCGTTCATCCACGCATCCATGTTGCGCGCGTAGAGCACGACCTCAGACATCGCGCTGTCGAACCCGAACTGACGGTAGGGAATGCCGAGCCCGTCGCATGCCTCGGCGAGCGCGCCCATCCCGCGGACTAGATTGGGGCCACCGCGCCCGACCACGACGAACAGCGGCGACGGGCCGTGCGTGCTGAAATGCTCGCGCAACGCATCGCCCATCGCGCGGAAGGTTTCGAGGATATCGGTGTTGTTCGACTTGCCGCCCACGATGAACAGCACGTTCGATTGCTTGAGCCAATGGCGATAGCAGATCCGCGCGACCGCCTTCATCTTCTCATAGGGAGGATTGCCGCCGAAGTCGGAGGAGATGATCGCGGCATCGCCGAGCAACTCGGTAACTAGCGAATTCGCGCCGCCCCCGAATGTCGGCGCCAGGATGGTGCCGCTGTCGTTGATCACGAACACGTCGGACTGGCCCTGATGCGTGCGCAACTCGTTGACCTCGCGCTCGAAGTCCGACGTGTCGGCGGTGAACAGATCAGGCGGCAGGTCGAAGCGCGCAACGCGATGGTCGTCGCGGTCGAACCCGCATTTGAAATCGCACGCCACCGGGGTCAGCCGTCCGCTGCGATCGGGCCGCATGCGGATCGGATTAAGCTCGAGCGTGGTCATGCCGTAGTGGTGAACGAGATCCCACAGCTTCGGCAGTTGCTGGACCAGCGGCGAGATGATGCTGCGCGGAGCGCCGATGTCGGTCAGCGCGTTGGCAACAACGAACGCCTTGAGCCCCGTCAGGGCGTCGAACGGTACATTGGCGATTTCCGATGGTTCGAGATCTTCGATGTCGACGCCGCCGCGATGCGTTAGCGTCATCGTCGGTGCACGATATTCGGTTGAATCGGTGATCGAGAAATAGACTTCATGCTCGGCCGGCACACCCGCCTCGAAGGTCACGCCGTTGGCCTTGGCGACCGCATTGCCATGGTTATGCTCGGCGAAATATAGCCGTTCCTTTTCCGCCAAAGCTTCACGCAAGCTGGTCGCCTTGCCGATCAGCCCGGCCTTGCCTTTCTTGCCCACGCCGCCCTTGAACACGGGTTTGACGAACACGAGCTTGTGCGTGGCAATGAGCGCCTGGATCGCCGCCTCGCTGGCGTCGGGCCCGAGGATTTCCGGCGTCGGAAATCCGACATGCCGCAGCAGCCGCGATCCGTGTAGCATTCCCGTGACGAGCATAGACACCCCATTTCATGATCAGCCTCGATTGCGGGAGGTCGATCAGCAATCCGGCATTGGGCGGACACCGGGAATGCGCGAGTCCGGGGCCTACCATCCTGCGCATGACGTGGCGTCAGATGGCGGCTGGCGGCGGCGCGATTGCTGCCGCCAGTCCCCTTATAGCCTCTCGTCGATCAAAACTTTACGCTGCCCTGAATGTAGATAAGCCGGCCGATTGCGCCGTACGTGCCGACGTCGGTGTTGTTCTCCGCCCGCCATGCTGTGGCACCGGCATTGGCACCCGCGGCCGGGTTGATATTGGTCGAAATGGGCGGCATCCGGTTGAACAGGTTGTTGACCCCGGCGGTCAGCTTGAAGCCGTCGCCCCCCCCGTCGGCGCTCGACGACCAGCTGGCACGCAGATCCCACGACGAATACGCCCGGACATGGCCGACGATGAATTGCGCATTTCCGGCGTTGTAGGGAACGTAGAAGCTTGACCCGCCCGCGCCGATATCCCGGACCGGCCCGATATACGTATTGGCGACGCCGAGGTTCCACTGTCCCATCGTCCAGTCGAGTGACGTGTACATCCGCACTTTCGGTAGCGTGCCCTGCGCGCCCCCGCCCTGAGTAGTGAACCCGTCGTAGCGATAAAGGAGCTGGGTCGGCGCCACCGTAGTGCCCGTAATAGGTAGCGCTTGGTTCTTGAAGCTGAGCAGGACCGCGGTTTGGTTCATAAAGCTCAGCGAGCCCATGGTGCCCAAGCTCACGTCATAGCTGGTCGTGAAGTTCAGGCTCTTGACAATGGTGACGCCCAAGTTCGTGAAACGATCGACCAGATAGAGATTGCCAAAGGTGTTGGGCGACGTCGCGTTGGCCGCGTTCGCCAGATAGGTCCCGAGCGCACCCGGCGTTGCGAAGGCGGTATTGCTCGCGCCCGTCAGGCCGGGGAAATTACCCAACGCGATATTCTGGTAGAACAGCGAGTTCGACCCGTTCAGATTGACGTCGCTGAAGATATTGTTGAACCCGATGCCGCCGGGCAGTCCGCCGACCTTGACCCGGTTGAACTCGGCATCAACTTTGAGCCCGGGCACGAAATCCGGCTTGAGGACGATCCCGAACGACCAGGACGTCGATTTGGCCGGTTTGACGTTGGGATTGTTGCCGTCTTCGGCGTTGAACGTGTAGTTCAGCGCGCCGGCGATGCCCGCGTTGCCGATCGGACCCTGCGACGTGCGGAAGTTAATCGGACCGCCCAGCGCATAGAGCGATGGCGCGGTGAACGACCGGGCATAATTGCCCCGGATCGTGATCTGACGGGCGATCGGCTGCCAGCGGAACCCGATCTTGGGCACCGTCGAACCGCCGATCGTGCTGTAGTTTTCGTGCCGAATCGCCCCGACGATGTCGAAATTGTAGAAGCCCGGCACGTTGGTGTTGTCGCCGGTGATCGGCAGGCGGATTTCGGCGAATTCGGCGGTCACCGTGCGTGAGGCCGCGAACGGATCGACGGTCAGACCGCCTTGGGTCAGGCTTTGCAAGGCACCCGTGATGGTGCCGCCGACATGGGTATAGTTGACCGAGTCTGGGGCGCCGGAAATCTTCTCTCGCCGCCACGATCCGCCGACCGCGAATTCGACCGGCCCGCCGGGCAGGTCGAAGAACGATCCCGTTATCTTGCCGTCGACCGTGTCGATCAGGCTGCGTCCGTGGATAAATTCGTTGGTCAATACGTTGGCAAGCGAGGGGGGGCTGACGGCGATGCTACGTGAGAACGGGTCGAGTGCAGGCTGGCAAATCGCCGCACCGCTGGCGATCGACGTCACGCGGCTAAACGTGCCGCCCGCCGTCGCGACGCACGCCGCGTTGAACCCGCCGGTGACCGCGGGCAACAGGTTGTTGCGATAGATCACGTTGGCGATCGTCTGGTCGATCGTGTTCTCGCTATGCGTATAGGCGATTTCCCATCCCCCGGCCTTGCCGAGCGCGCCGACCTTTCCGTTCAGCCCGATCGTGCCGCGATAGCTGTCCTCGCGAGTCGTGTAGGTCGCCGGATTGGCCGTGCTGCCAAAAGTCGTGGCGGTAGCGGTCGTGAACGGGTTTAACGGCGCGCCGGCAGGCACCGTGACGCCCAGCGTCACCGGGATGAAGCGGGTAAAGTTGTCGTTACGCGCGAACTCGAAGTCGCCGAATAGTTGCACGGCGCCGTCGCCGGTCAAATCGGCGCGCAGCGAAACCGCCAGCGCCTTTTGCTCCTGCCCGATCAACAACGTGTTGAACTGAGAGAGATCGTAGGTGCCGCCGATCCCAGTGCCCGGCGCGGTCGCCACGGTCGAGCCAGCGTTGAGATATTGCGGATCGGTCGCGGGGCTTGCGTAACCACCGCCGAGGGTCGGGCTGGAAATGCCCGGGGCGAGATAGAAAGCTCCGATCGAGCCCGGCACGGCAGTGCCGGTCGAATAGAACGGCGACGAGAAGCGCCGTTGGTTCTGGTACAATGGATCAGATTTCGAATAGCTCGCCGATGCGGTCAGGTTGATGCCCTTGGCAATGTTGACGCCGTAGGTCAGCCCGGCACTGCGCTCGTTATAGCCCGACGCACCGCCGTAGCGGACATTGGCCGAAACCCCCTCATAGTCGGACTTCAGGATGATGTTGACCACCCCGCCGATCGCGTCCGATCCGTAGATCGCCGAGGCGCCGTCGGTCAGCACCTCGACGCGTGCGATCGAGTCGGGCGAAATTTCCGCGACGTTTACGAACACCTTGCCGTTGACGCCCGAAATCGCGCTCGGGGCGACGCGGCGGCCGTTCACCAGGACCAGCGTGTCGAGGTTGCGGATCTGGATCGAAGAGCCGCCCGCGGTGCGCTGGTTGTTGTTGTTCGCGTTGCTGTTGCCGGTCGAGCTGCGCCCGGCGAACGCCGGCACTTGCTTGCGCAGGATTTCGAGCACATTTGTCGATACGCCACCCTTCTGGATCTGCGCACTGTCGATGATGGTGACCGGCACCGCGAGCCGATCGGGCGGCGTCGGCAGGGCCGATCCGGTGACGACGATGTCGGCCCGGTTGTCTTGTTGATCGTCGGCGCTGTCGGACGCCGACGTCTGGTCCTGCGGCTTTGCGCTGTCCTGGGCGTGCGCCGGGCTCGCAGCGAACAGCAATCCCGACCCCAACGCCGTCGATACGACGAGCGCGGTGCGCGAAAGGCGGCGGTTATATGTCATAATAGTCCTCCCCATATGAACGTCGCCGGGCTCGGGCCGCTATGTGCGGCCTCTATCGCCCGGAGATCGGTTGGCCGCGCTCAGCGAGGCGCGATCGAATACCAAAGCACCTTGGCCATCGCCTTGCTCTCGCCCGGCGACGCCGCGATCCAAAGCCGCGACTGCGCGGAATCGACCACCGCGGTCTTCGCGCCGGGCAAGGTCTTCACCTTGGCGACTTCGCGGTAGGTGTCCGCATTGTCCTGCTCGATGACGCTGGTGTAACCCTCGCCGCCGGTCACGTAGATGCGGCGGTTCGCAGCGTCCCATGTGACCTCGTCGGTGCGCGCCGGCGCGCCGAATGATGCGATCGTCGCACCGCTGTCGGCGTTGAGCACCAGCAGCTTACCCGGTTTCCGCGTGACGACGAACAAGCGGTGAGTCTTTTCGTCGATCGCGATCGGCGCGTTCTGCTCAGCCTCCTTGATCGACCAGGTCTTCATGATCTTGCCCGAGGCCTTGTCCACCACCGCCAGCACGTTCTTGTCGGTCACGTTGATGTAGAGGAACGGGCCGTTCTGCTCGATCGCCATCGCCTCGACGTGATCGGCATCGAAGTGAACCGACTTGATGACCTTTCCGGTCGCCGGATCGATCTCCAGCAGATTACTGTCCTTTTGCGGCACGTCCTTACCGCCGGTGACCACCCAGAGATGGCCGGTGCTCGAATCGAACCCGACCGAATCCGCGCCCTTTGGAAGATCGTAGGTCCGCTTCGTCGCCAGCGTGTCTGCATCCAGTACGGGCGAGGGCTTGTCGCCGTCGATCACGAGCAGTTCGTTGGTCGCCGGCATGTAGAAGACGCTGTGCGGCGTCCCGAACCCCTTGAGCCGCTTGATTATGGCGCCGGTCTTGAGATCGAGGACCTCGACCTCGGCGCTTTCCTCGCCGGCGAGGAACAGGCGGGCGCCCTTGGCGTCGACCGCGAAGTGATCGAAATCGCCCGTGTAGCCGGGAAATTCCACGGAGCCGGCCAGGGTTAGCGGCCCTGCCGAACTCGGCTGATCGCTGTTCAGATCGACGTCCAGTTCGGTGACCTTGTTCTGGTCGCTGGCATTGGCATCGTCTCTGGCCGGCTGGCATGCGGCAAGCGCGAACGCAGCAGAAGCGCTCAGGAAGATCAGCGATCGGGTAAAGCGAGGGGTCATATCGTCTCCGATGTCAGCGTGCGGGCTGGAACAGACCGGCATTGCTGGTGATGGCTCTGGCGACCTCGTCGCGGATCGCGAGGCCTCGCTTGTGGATCGCGTCCTTGTCCTCCCCGTCGCGATAGTTGAACACCAGACCGAGCGCGCCGATGCGCTTGCCCGAGGCGTCAAGCAGTGGCAGTTCGGTTTCGAAGCGGTCGTTGTCGCCGCCGACCTCCAGATTGGTCTCGCCATTGTCGATCACGCGCAGGTCGTCCTCGTCCGCGATCTTGCCGATGCGGCCAATGTTGGACCCGATGATGACGTTCTTCGGCTTGCCCGGGGGAGTCGCGTGGATCATCATGACCAACAGCTCCGGGTGCCGCGCGATCATGCGCTCGGTCAGCGCCTGGGCGTAGGTGCGGCCCGCATAGGCGGGGTCGTACGGATAAGGATCGACCGCGTTCTTGGTGCTGAGCGTCACGCGCGCTATTTCGGTGGCCGCGGCATCGGCGGTGGCGATCAGCGGCGCGGTCGCCGCGCCCCTGCGATAGGCAAAGCTGATCACCAGCGTGCCCAGCCGATGGCCGGAATTGCTTTTGAACGGTTCGCGTACGATGAATTGGCGGCCATCGGCGGACACCGCGGCGCCGAGGCCGGGGTCCGGGTTCTCTACCTTGGTGAATACTTCGCTTGGCCCCAGCGTCGAACCGAGTACGACGATGTCCTTGCCGCCGTCGCGCGATCCCTCGGCGACGATCGAGATGATCCCGCGATGACGCGCCATTGCTCGCAGGACCAAGTTCTGGGCGTAGGTCCGCCCGCCGACGACCGGCGGAATGTAGTCGTCCGCAAGCGCCGCCGTTCCGGCCACGCATAACGACATCGACAATAACGTAGCGAACTTTGCCGCCATAATCCCCTCCCGACACACTCGACATTATTTGTCGTGGGTTGGATGGAGAGGTCAGTGACGCGAAGTTGCAAGCGCAAAGCCGCTTTATGAAACTTATTTAATATGAAGCGGATTTCATAAAACGCTACGCGTCGCACAAATGCGTCATTTGCGGCGCCAAGCGTCAGGCGGGCACATTTAATCTGTTTAATGTTCGCGGCTTCGATTTAAGACGCGGCCTGGGCTTAACTGGCCCCGGGGCCACCGCAATTTCGAGCACGACTCGACAGCCCCGCGCGATATTTTCGAACCGGAAATCCATGCCATGGAGTCGCGCGATCGCGGCAACCAGCGGCAGGCCAAGGCCGCTGCCTGCGGTGTCGCGCGACCGGCTGCCGCGATGAAAACGCAGCTTGAGCCGATCGCGGTCGCGATAGTCGATCCCGCGGCCGGTGTCGGTGACGACCAGACTGCCGTCGTCGCGCAGTTGCACGACGATATCGCCCCCGGCCGGCGTGTATTTGATCGCATTGTCGATCAGGTTGCCGAACGCCTCGAACAGCAAATCCATGTCGCCATTGACGATATGCCCACGCTCGCCCGCTACGCCGACCTCGAACCGCAAACTGATGGACTTCCCCTCGGCCGCGGGTTCGTAATAGTCGACCGCGTCGGTGGCGATTTGCGCCAGATCGACCTCGCGGAACGACGCGCGTCGCGCACTGTCCTCGATCTCCGAGATGCGCAGCAATGCCGCGAACGTGCGCAACATTCCGTTCACCTCCAGGATCGCATGCCCGATTTCTGCAGACCGATCAGCCGGCGACAGGTTGCGACGGTTGGCACGCTCCAAGCCCGCGAGCAGGTGCGTTAATGGCGTCCGCAGATCGTGCGCGATACTGTCGCACACGCCTTTTACCTCGCCCATCAGCCGTTCGATCTGTTCGAGCATCGCATTGATGACGCGGACGAGGCGGTCGGTCTCGTCATCGGTGCCCCGCAGCGGCAGTCGTTCGCTCAAGTCGCCCTGTGTGATTCGCTCGATCGATCGCGTCAGGCCATCGAGCCGTCTAATCGATCCCACGCCGATCACGAGGGCGCCGGCCATCCCTAGGATAATCATAACGACTAAGCCAAGCAAGGTCCCTTCGAGTAGCTCATCGCGAAAGCGCTGAAGCTCCTCGATATTCCTGCTGACGACAATCAGTCGCCCGTCAGGCAGCCGATGCAGGAACGAGCGGTATGCGGTATTTTCGTGCCGGTTGCTGACCTTGGTTTCGAAGAATTCCTCGAGCGGCGGTCGCGGCGCCGGCAGCGTCTTCAGATTCCCGCCAATCCAACGGCCGTCGGCGGTGAAGAGGCCAAAAGGCCGCCGGCCAGTCGGATCGGCGACGTTGTGCTGGTCGAGGAACGTCCCGATCTGTTGGGACGAATTTGCATCGAACGATTGCGCTTGATAGCGCATTCGTTCGTCGGGATTGCCTGACAGATAGCTCGTCGTCGTGACATAAATAATTGCGACGAAGATTAGTGATGCCGAGCCGAACACGGCGGCAAAAAACGCCGCAAGCCGGAAGCTCGTGGCGCTGCGAAGTTCCCTAAGCCTGAGCAAGGCGATATCCCGATCCACGCACCGTTTCGATCGGCGTCGCGCCGCCTCTCATATCGAGCTTGCGCCGGAGTTTGGCGACATGAACGTCTATCACATTGGTGCGATCATCGTAGCGATATCCCCAGACACGCTCGAAGATCATGGCTCGCGTCATCACGTCGCCCGGGTGCCGCATAAAATGCTCCAGAAGCTGGAATTCGCGCGGCAGTAGATCGATCTCGGTGCCTCCCCGACTCGCCTTACGCCGGAGAAGATCGAGGTGAATGTCGCCGACCGAAAGTTCCATATTGCGCGCGAGCGACGAGCCGCCGCGGCGCCGGATCAAGGCATCGACCCGTGCAGTGAGTTCGACGAAATCGAACGGTTTGGTCAAATAATCGTCGCCACCCGTGCGCAGCCCTCGCACGCGATCCGACACCGCCGATAGCGCGCTGAGAATAAGCACCGGCGTGTCGACGCCGGTGCCACGTAACGCGGCCAGCACCTCCAATCCGTTCAGGTCACCCGGCAACATTCTGTCGAGAATGATCGCATCGTAGCGCGCGGTCTTGGCTTGCCGCACGGCCTCGACGCCGTCGACCACATGCGCGCTGTCCAAGCCGTGATCGAACAGCGCCGCGCCAATCTCGCGCGCCGTCTTGATATCATCCTCGACGATCAAGATTTTGACCATCGTCCTCTCCCCGGCCTTCAGCCGACGTTTATACGCCGAGCATCCCAAGCCGGCCCTATCATCCGCGCCGCCGTTCGATCCGGCAATAGGCCGGATGGCGGATAAAGTGGCCGGCGGGCTCTATTGGTCGGAATCCCGACGGTGCAGCGGGCCTAGTCCGGTCGGTCGGAGCGTGGGCCCCTTTCGCTATTGCAACCCGAAGTCCTAGCGTTGCCGTCCGATCGGCACGCCGATCACCGCCTTGAGAATCCACTTATCGGTGTTAGCGCCGTAACCTCTGCCGATCCCGAGATTGAGATCCCAACGTCCGAACGTGGTATCGATCGTAATATAGCTCGCTTGCTCGCTCTTGCCGAACCGGCCGAGCGCGCGGAACTCGCCAACACCGGAGTAGTTCTCCACCCCCAAAGCAAATTTAGGCGAAAGCGCATAGCTCAGCTTGGTCGCGATCTCGAGCGAGGCTGGCCCCGGCGCCGGGCCGGAAACGGTAAAGTCTACGTTGGCGTTGGCGGCGAAGGTCCATTTGCCGAAGCGTATCCCGGCGATGCCTTTCAGCTCAGCGTTATAGGGGTTGATATCGAGCTTTCGGTCGACACGGCCGATCTCGAAATTGACGCCGACGAACCATTTCTGCTCTGGGGCACGCGGCGCGATATACTTTAGGCGGAACTTGATCCCGTCGATGCCGACGCGACCGCGATTATTGAGTGTTGCCAACGGCAAGTATGCGCCGAACGCTAAATCACGCGTCAAACCGTAAGAAAATTCAGGCGTGACGCGCAGGCGGCGGACCGATTGCTGCTCGCCGGGATAGTCGGATATTCGATCGCCATCCAATACGTAGTTGGTGTGGACGTCGAGCCCCAGCTCGCCTGGGGCGTCCATCTCGTCCATATAGATCTGGATTTCCTCCGGCCCCGCCGACGCCGGCGCCGCGGCGAACAACGCGACGCCGCCGGTTCCGACGAGAGCGATATATCTATCGCGCACGCGACACGAAGGCGTTGGTGAAGGTGTCGTGGAACACGATCGTGCCGTATTTCGGCGCGAGCGCGGTCATTGCCCGCCATTCGGCACGCGCGGCCAGCTCAGGCATTACGCCATCCGTCTCGAACATCCTCTTGTCTTCCCCCAGTAAGCGCAGAAACGCGGCGCGGTCCTTGCCGACCATCTTGGGCGGCAAAATAGCTGCGATCGCTGCGGCGTCATGGCTCGCGATAAAGGCCAATGCCTTGCGACAGGCGTCAACCAACCGCTGCACGGTGGCGGGATGGGCTGCGATGAAGGTTTTCGGAAGGTAAAGCGCCGTTGATGGAAAGAGCGAGCCGAGCGCGGCGCGAGTTCCGTCAGCAGTCGTAACATCGGCAAGCATGACATTGCCCTGTGCAACGTAAAAATCGGCGTCGGGCTGATGCGCGACGATCGCGTCGGCCGTGCCGTCGCGCAGCGCCGCCGCCATATCGTCACGACTCTTCAGCGCCAACGGGGTATATTCCCTGATGCCAAAGCCGGCGTGAAGCGCAATCCAGTTGGCGGTGGTAGTCTTGCCGCTATTGGCGCCGCCGGTGAAGATTCGTCGTCCCTTAAGATCACCCAGCGTCTTGATCTCGCCGCGTAGCCGCTCGGCAACGATGATGCTCAGCCCGGGCGAGATGCCCATGGTGATCACCGACTGGGTAATGAGGTGATCGTCGGCCTGCGACATGAATGTGTGGTGGTAAAAGGCGACCGCGCCATCCGCGCGCCCATCCTTGACCAGTTCGGCCGGCGAGGGCTCTGCCGGCGCATCGACCAGCGTGACGATCAGCCCTTGTTCGCGGAAATAACCCAGACGCTCGGCAACGATCACCGGCAGGTTGCGCGTCTCGCCCGTTCCGTCGACCGCCAGAATGACTCGCGGGGCGCTGACGGGCGCAGCGCCAAGCGCTCCCGGTGGCGCAAGCAGTCCGGGCAGCGCCAGTAACATTCCAATCCACAATAGCTTCATCGCCTCGCCCTTTCGAAAGCCGCCTTGCTTCGTATTAGCTGCGGCCGTGCTGCTCGATCCGTCAAATGTCGCATGGGCGGACTGCGGCGCGCGCATTAGCGAAATTGGCGAGAGGATTCGCCCATGCCTACCATCACTAGGATCATTCGCCTTTGGCTGGCGTTCGCGCTGGTCGCCGGCTGCGCCGCGCCGGTGCTCGCGGCCGAGCGCAACGACTCGACGCTCGTCATCGCGCTCTACGCCAAGCCTGCCGACCGCACCGCGCTGCGCAGCGCGCTCGCCAGCCAAGCCGAGCGGCTGCGGCGCTGGAAGGGCGAAGGGGTGCTGGCCGGGTATCGCCTGATGTTCACCCGCTATGCCGACACCGGCATGTGGGACGCCCTGGAACAGTTGAGATTCGCCGACGCCGCCGCACTGGCGCGGTGGAAGGCGATCGAGCGCCAGTCCCCCGCCGGGCTCGATCCGCATACGCTGGCGCTGGTCCAGTCGATCGAGACCACACCGGCGATCCGCGTTCGCAGCGACGCGAGCGGCACCGCAACCGATCCCGTCATCCTGGTCATTCCCTATCAATCGCTGGTCCCTCCGGCCGATTATCTGCAGTATCTCGACGGCTATACCGTCCCGCAATTTCGAGGCTGGATGCAGGAAGGGGTGCTGGAGTCCTACGATATCCTGACAAGCCTTTATCCCGCCGGCCGTCCCTGGAACGCGATGATCATGCTGCGGTATCGGGACGACGCTGCGCTCGCTCGACGCGACTCGGTCGTAGCGAAGGTCCGCGCACGACTCGCAAATGATCCGGCGTGGAAAGCAATAAGCGATAACAAAAAGACCATCCGCAACGAGCGCGTCCTCGCTATTGCTGACCTGCTCGCGACCGACGACGCTCGATGAACTGGCGACGCAAACTCACCCCGATCCACCGCTGGGCCGGCCTGACAGTCGGGCTGATCGTGCTGGTCTCGGCGTTCACCGGCGCGGGCATGGCGTTTCGCGAACAACTCGAGCCTGTCCTTTATCCCGGCGTCACGCGCGCCTCGCCCTGCACCGTGCCGCTGTCACTCGACGTGCTGGCGGCTGCCTCTCGCCTGGCCCATCCCGGGGGCACGCTCGACTATCTGCGTATCCAGCGCGACCCGAGTGCGCCGGTCGCAGCGCGCTTCCTCAACAAAGATACGATCTATCTCGATCGTTGCACCGCCGCCACGACCGCCAGTCAGAACCGCTATCAGGGTTTCTTCGGCGTCCTTGAATGGGTCCACCGCGGCCAATGGTTTGCATTCGGCGGTTGGTTGATGGGCGTTGGCGCGCTGTCGTTAGTCGCGCTGCTCGTGGGGATCGGCGTGTATCTATGGTGGCCGCGCAAACCACGCCAGTTCCGCCAGGGCTTCACGGTCAGCCGCAAGATGCAAGGGCCGGCTTTCAACATCGGTCTGCACCGCGCCGTCGGCGGTTGGGTCGCGATCCCGCTGTTGCTCAGCGCAATTACCGGCCTTCCCAATGCGTTCGACGCCCTCCACGGCGCCATCGTCTTGCTCGACGGCCAAGCCGAAGCGAAGCCGGCCTCTACCGGTCCGGCAGATCCGAATGCCGCTCGTTTTCCGCTGGCCAGCGCCTGGCAAACGATCGATCGGCTCGCGCCTAACCCGCGCGAAGTGCTCATCCATGTCGCTCGAGCGCCGAAGGACCCGATCGAAATTTACATCATTGCGGCCGACGCGCCGCACGCCAACGCGCGAACCTATCTCTGGCTCGACGCTTGGTCGGGTCGCGTTCTGTCTTTTGTGCCCTACAGCCGAATGGGCGCGGGTAGCCGGCTCTATTTCTGGATGTTGTCGCTACACACCGGAGAAGTGGGCGGGCTCGCGGGTCAATGCATCCTCTTTTTGGGTGCGATCGGCGCCTTGGTGCTCGGTTACACCGGGATAACCGCATATATTCGGCGCCGCTTCAAACTTGATAAAAAGCAGCGGAAAAAGCCCGCAATTTCGGCCCTTCCAGTCCGATAAATTGGGTGAGTATTCAGCGGAGCACCCGTGCCCCCAACTTCCAACGCCCGACGCTTTGGTAGCAACCTAAGGCGCTGCGGGCCATATTGGGGCGTCCGAATGGCAGTGAATGGCCAATAGCTCACGCTCGACATACCGGACATTATCGATCCGCCTTGGCAAAGCGGAAGCGCACCCGCTACTCCGCAAAGAGCAAATTTTCCCTCCACCGTCGGTTTCGCGGTGATGTTGAGAGCAGGCCGGATGCAGCGAGCTGACTATCTGACGATCGCTGGATGGGGGCTGCTGCTGACGATGTGGCACGAAATCGGCGGGCACGCGGCAGTCTGCGCTTTGCAAGGTGGCCATGTCACAACCATCGGGGCCTTTTACGTTGATTGCGACGGCCTATCCGGGTTCGGTAACATCTTCGTTGCTTGCGCCGGTGTGTTCGTGAACATCATACTCGCCGTTGCCCTCTATTTTTTGTGGCGCCGCGCGGTCAACGATACTGCCCGGATCATATTGTGGCTGGTCTGGGTCAGCGAGGCGTTCGTGGCGTCGGGTTATTTTCTCTTTTCGGGCGTGACCGGATTCGGTGATCTGGGCATCGGGGAGGGTGGAAGCCTTTCTACTTTTGAAATGACCTGGCCGGCCCAGATCGTCGAAATCGTCATCGGTCTGGCGAGTTATATTCTACTCGTCCGAGCAGCGATCGGCGCTCTGAACTCGATGATCGGCAATGGTCCAGAAACGCGGCGCACGCGGCGTGTGATCGCCCATGTTTATTATGCGAGCGCTGGCGCTGCGGCTGTGCTGGTTGGGCTGCTTAACCCGCTTGGCATTGTCATCACGGTGATGTCAGCGGCAGCATCATCATTCGGAGGCCTCGCCGGCTTTATTTCGATTGGCTACGCCGTCGGCAATGAGGGTGAGGCCAAGCCAGTTGCACTTCGTAGAAATCTTGCGGTTGTCGGCGCAGGCGTCGTTGTTCTGGCCGCGTTCGCGCTCATTCTGGGCCCATCGGTTAATTACAAAAGATAGTGTTGAGAAGAGGCGCCATGCACGCTGCTGAACCAGCCACACTCGATGTGGTGTCCACACACAATTCAGGGGCGAGGCCGTATTCGCAAGGGGTGGAGACATGGGGAGACAGTGGCCCACGACCGACTGTTGCGACGCGATGTGCTGGACCTCGGTGTGCCATGGTTGAATTGCCCGAAGCAGACCGTCGGCGCCCTGGTGACCAGAAGTGAAGATCGCGATCCTCGACGATTGGTTCGACACGCTGCGGGCGCTGCCGAGTTACGCAAAGCTCGCCGGGCATGATGTCACGATATGGACCGATCATATCGAGGACGAGGATGTTCTTGTTGACCGGCTCGCCGACACCGAGGCGCTCATCCTGATCCGCGAGCGGACGCACATTGCGGGATCGCTGCTCGACCGCTTGCCGGCATTGAAGTTGATTAGCCAACGAAGCGTCTACCCGCATGTCGACCTGTCGGGGTGCACCCGAAACGGCGTGGTTCTATGTTCGAACATGCACGCCCATACGCCCTCCTTTGCCGCCGCTGAACTGACATGGGCGTTGGTGCTCGCGGCGGCGCGGCGGCTGCCCGACCAGTTTGCGTCCCTGCGAGCGGGCCGCTGGATTGCCGGCATGGGACACACGCTTCGGGGAAGCACGCTTGGCATATACGGATGGGGCCGCATTGGCGCGACAGTCGCCAGTTACGGCCGCGCGTTCGGAATGGAGGTGATTGTCTGGGCCAGTGAGGAGTCGCGGGTGCGCGCTGCCTCCGAGGGCTGGGTGGTGGCCGACAGCCGCGAGGCATTCTTTGCTAGATGTGACTTTCTGTCGCTGCACATGCGGTTGGTGCCGGCGACACGTGGGATCGTGACGGCGACCGAACTGGCACTCATGAAGCCTTCAGCGACCCTCGTGAACACCAGCCGCGCCGGGCTGATCGCGCCAGGCGTGTTGCTCGCCGCGATAGACGCTGGTCGACCTGGCATGGCGGCAGTCGATGTCTTTGAAACGGAGCCGGTAACCGAGACCGGACACCCCTTGATCAATCATCCGCATGTCGTGGCGACGCCCCACATCGGCTACGTCACGTATGAGGAGTTCGACCTCCAGTTCAGCGACGTGTTCGACCAGGTCAATGCCTTTGCCAAAGGTGCACCGATCGCCGTCGTCAACCCCGACGCGTTCGCTGTGGCCCTTCGCCTAAAGTCGACACCACGTACGTTACCGACCTGACGCCCACGGTCCATGAAGTCGATGGTTCGCGCGCCCGGGCGCGCGGAATTGCTGTGAAGCGCCGGCTCGTGTCACGGCCACTGCCGCGGAGCGGTTCGTCTGGGCAACCGCATCCAGCAACGCACAGCCCTGAGCCAAGCGCGCCGCGAGATAACCGAAAAAAGAGTCTCCGGCACCGGTCGTGTCGTTGACATCGACACTTGAGCGGCGCTCTGACAGAGCCGCCGCGCTCAATCGGTCTGCGCCTCGAACACCAGCAGGCGCGCGCCGAGGCCGCCCGACGGCGGTGCTGCGACATAGAGGCGATCGCGCGCAACGTACCAAACGCCCGTCCGCGTCCCCAGCGCGCTCGCGACCTTCCCCATATAGGTGTAGTGATCGGCATTGACCTGCTGAAAGATGCTGATGAACCCTTCGCCGCCAGCGACGTAAATGCGTTTGCGATCGCTGTCGTAGAATATATCGTCCATGTCCCCGGCGGACGGCATGCTGGCGACGACAGCGCCGGTGTCCATGTTGAACACGGTCATGCGCGACGGTTTGCGGGTGCCGATGATCAACCGCCGGCCGGCCTCGTCGAGCACCATCGGGAAGTTGGCGGCGTGCCCCGGCGGCAGCGCCCAGTCACGCATCTTGCCCGTCTTGCGGTCGATCACCTTTATGATCTTGCCGTCGGCGATGTTCACGAAAATGCGCGAGCCGTTCTTCTCGAGCTGGAACCCTTCCGGATGGCCTTCGAATTTGAAGTCGGTGCCGACGCGCTCGTTGGTAGTCGTGTTGATCGCCCCGATCGCGCCCTCGCCATAGCCGACGTACAGTTTCTTGGCGGCCGCGTCGTACCGCAGATTGTCCGGATCGGAGCCGGTGCCGAAGTCGATCCGCTTGATCAGCGCGAACGAAGTGCCGTTGTAGATGTTGACGTGGCCGTCGGCGGCATTCGCGACATAGAGCGTATCGCTTTCGGGCAAGTAGAGCGAGCCCTGCGGCTGCGACAGTCCGTCGATCTGGCGGATCTGTCGCCCGGCAAAGGCATCGACGATCTGTACGCTGTCGTTGCCCAGGCCTGAGAAGATCACTCTTTTTCGCTTGGGATCGATCGTGAAATGGTCGAGCCGTCCTTGCACGCCGGGCAGCGGGATTTCCTGTACCAGCCGCAGCGGGGGGGCTTCGCGTTCCCGCGCTTGGGGTGCGGCATCCTGTGCCGGGCTTACGGCACTGAATCCCGCCACCGCGCATCCCATGAGCGCGGTCGACAAGAGCAGATGGGCGGGTCTGATGCTGCTGAACCTCATCGTCGGTCTCCTCGAACTGGTGAAATCACGGTACGACGTCGAACACGCGCAATTCAGCGCCGCGGGCATTGTCGCGTGGGATGGCGACGAAAAGTCTCTGCCATTCGGGCACGAACAATGACGTGCGCGCCGCGGGACGGGTCGGGATACGTGTGATGCGCTGATAGCGATCGGCATCGATCTGTTGCGTGACGTCGAGGAAGCCCTCCCCACCGGTCGTGTAGATCCGTCGCGTTGCCTGATCGAACGAAAGGCCGTCGAGCGTCGCCGTAGTCGGAATGCTGGCCACTACCGCGCCCGTTTCACTGTTCAGAACCACGATGCTGGCCGGGGTGCGCACGCCGAGGAATAGACGGTGTTTCTTCTCGTCCATCGCCAGCGCTACGTTCTTCTGGATGCCCGGCACGGTCCAGGTCGCCAGGACCGCGCGGCTCGTGCGATCGAGCACGACCACTTGGCCCTTCTCGGGGACCAGTACGAAGATGCGCCGACCACGCCGCTCGGCGACGCTGGCGCCAGCGTGGGCATCGGTCGTGAGCGCCGCCATTTGCCGCAGTGTCGTCGCGTCGAAGATTGTGAGGTCGCCACGTTCCTTGCCGGCATCGCCGCCGCCCGATCCCACATAGAGCTCGTTCGTTTTCGGGTCGTAGCCGATCGCGTCGGCGCCGAGCGACACTGTCGCGGCGCCGCTCGGCGTGAGCGCGGGCCCGTCAAACGCCTGGACCGCGCCGTCCTTGCCGCTGGCGACGAACAGTCGGCGAAGCGTGTCGACGTAGAATACGCCTTGCGGTTTCGCGAACCCGGTCAGGCTGCGCGACACGGCGCCGGCTCGCAGATCGACGACCTCGATGGTATTCTTTTCGAGCGCGGCGAGAAATATGCGGCGGCCTTTGATGTCGGCCGACAGGTGATCGATACGTCCGGGCAGGTCAGGCAGGGGAATCGTCTGGACCAACCGTAATGACAGGCCGACCGAAGCGACACTAGCCTGTGCCGCAATGCCGAAGGCCAGCAACGTTCCGGCCACTGTCATGAGCACGATGGAGAGAGCCCATTTCCATGGATCGCTAATTTTTCTAGAGTTCGGCATATTATCGGACGATCCGACGCGTTCGCGCGGCGCAAGCCCTGCCCATCGATGCCTCCCCAGGGGGTGATTGCTTACGCCCCCTATTTCGTCGAGACAAATATAGTGAGAAGCCGTAACGCCGCTCAGCTGAGATCTTGGGCAGTTCAATCTGACAAATAGCTAGGTATCATCTAGGCAAGGGGGCTCCGTCTGAAAACGGCCAAGGTGTTACGGCCTTGGCGGGTTGCATTGTCTAGCACGACAGGAAAGCAGATTGGGGGGCCTTCAACCACGCCGATGATCGACGATGCCGCCCTTAATGCTTGGTTTTGCAGCGAGGTTTTGCCTCTCGAAGGGGCATTGATGCGCTTCATTCGGCGCAATTGGCGAATTGCGGAAGATGTGATCGAGTTGCGTCAGGACATATACGAGCGATCGCTGAACGGCGCGCGGGCTGCGCTGCCGTCGAATACGCGCGCCTTCGTTTTCACCGTTGCGCGCAATCACTTAATCAACCACGCCAAGCGCGCACACATCGTTTCGTTCGATCTGGTCGCCGATCTAGAGAGTGTCGGCCAGGCCGACGATTTGCTGTCGACCGAGCGGCACCTCGACGCGCGTGACCAGCTGCGCCGCGCGAACGACGGGCTGAACGCCTTGCCGCCGCGGTGCCGCGAAGTCGTGCGCATGCGCAAGATCGAAGGCCTCAGCACTAAGGAAACGGCTGCGTTATTGGGCGTCGGCATCGACACGGTCGAACGTCAGCTGACAATGGGCATGCGCGCATTGGTCGATTTCATGCTCGGCGGACCAGGTAAGCTGCAGCGCGAGCGATATTCGCGGCCGCGCCGGATCGAAGAATCATGAGCGCGTCGGACGTCGAACAGTGCGCCGCACATTGGCTGGTTCGGCGCGAGGAGCCGACTTGGTCGGAGGCCGACCAGGTCGCGCTCGACGCATGGCTGGCCGAATCGACGGGTCACAAGGGCGCCTATTGGCGTCTCGAACATGGCTGGCGCGAAGCCGACCGGATTGCGGCGCTGGGGTCTGCCTACCTCGATAAGGCACCCGCGCGGTCAAGGTCGCGCCGCTGGGTGGCACTCGCCGCGGCAGCGTCGGTGTTCGCGGTCCTGACATTCGGATTGGTCGAATTCGACCGTGCGCCGCGTCCCACGGTTGTTGTAGCCTCCGCAGAATTCACGACGCCGGTCGGCGGACGCGCGATCGTGCCACTAATCGACGGCAGCCGGGTGGAGCTTAACACCGCGTCGGCGATGCGAACGCGCGTCAGCGCTCAGCGCCGTGAAGTCTGGCTGGATCGCGGCGAGGCCTATTTCGAGATCGCGCACCGCGACGGATTGCCATTTGTTGTTCATGCCGGCGACCGCACGATCACCGTTCTAGGGACCAAATTCTCCGTACGCCGCGACGGCGATCAGGTGATCGTGTCGGTGGTCGAGGGCAGAGTGAAGATCGACGACGCGCAACGTCCTGACGATGGGCCTGCCGCGATCATCACCGCCGGGGACGTGGCGGTCGCGCGCGGGCCTTCGACCTTGCTGGCGCCCAAATCCGAAGAACGCGTCGAATCGACACTTGCCTGGCGCGAAGGCACGTTGGTCTTTGATCGAACATCGCTTGCCCAAGCGGCCGCTGAGTTCAATCGCTATAATGCCAAACGGATTCGGATCGGCGATGCCGAGACTGGGGCGATCAGGATCGGCGGCAAGTTTCAAGCCGGCAATGCCGAAGCCTTCGTCCGCCTGCTGCACGATGCCTATAGGTTGCGCGTCGACGATCGCGGTGAGGAAATCGTAGTCTCCAATTAGGAGCGTTACGGCTTTGCGTCGGACGTTTGTCTCCAATTGTTGAGAAGCGTGAAAGTCGCGCCGGACAGGGAGGGGTTAGATGAACAGAGGTCTCGTCGCCGCATTGGCGGTTACAACTTGTGTGTTCGCGGTGGCGATGCCGGCAAGAGCGCAAGCCGCACCGTTCGAGATTCCGGCGGGCAGCCTGTCCAAAGCCCTTGACCGCTATGCGCAACAATCCGGTCGGCAGATCGTGTACCGTGCGGACGACGTAAAGAATTCTAGGTCGGCGGGCGTCCGGGGCGTCATGACCTCCGACGTCGCGCTCCAGACCATCCTGTCGGGGACCGGGTTTGTGGCGCGAGCCGACAGTTCCGGCGCCATCGCGATCGTTCGGGAGGGAAACGGCAAGGCGCGCGTCAGCGCGGTAGCCGATCCACGCCCTCCCGTGGTAACGGGAGGCGCCCCGCAGACCGACACGCCACCGGAAGCCGCCGCGCCTGACATCGTAGTCACCGGATCTCGCATCACACGGCGCGACGCTACCTCCTCCAGCCCAATTTCGACCGTTACCAGCGACGTCTTGGCCGCGAGCGGCCAACCTTCGCTGGACAAGGCGATCGGGCAACTCCCGCAATTCTCTGGCGCGCAAGGTGCGGCCGAGGTGGGCGACGCGCAGGGCACGATCGGTTTCGCGGGAGGTCAGTCCTACAGCGACTTGCGCGGACTCGGTCCCAACCGGTCGCTTGTGCTCCTCGATGGCCGGCGGCTGATGCCGTCCAGCCCGGACGGCGCGATCGATCTTAACACCATACCGTCGTCGCTGATTGGATCGGTTGAGATCATCACGGGTGGCGCATCGGCGACCTACGGCTCGGATGCGGTCGCGGGTGTGGTCAATTTCAAGCTCCGAACCAATCTCAGCGGCCTCGAATTGTCCGGAAAGAAGGGTATCACCGGCCAAGGCGATGGCGCGACGACGAGTCTGAGCGCGGCGTTCGGCGCCAAGTTCGCTGACGATCGCGGGCGTTTCCTGTTCGCGTTCGAATATGCAGATCGGTCTGCCGTCGAAGGCAAGAACCGTCCGTTCTTCGCCAACATCCGTCAATTGGCCCGCCCGCCGGAAGGGATCATCGCCGCTGGCAACTATGGCGGCGGCGCGCCGACAGTTGCTGCGGTCAATGCAGTGCTGGCGCAGTATCCGGGCACCACACCCATCGGCGGCAGCGGTCTCTATAGCGGTGCAATCGGCCTGAACGGCGACGGCACGGTATTTACCGATCTGGCCGGTACCAACTGCGTCCAGAACTATCGTGGTTTGAACGGCAGTACGCTCGGCCTCAATATCAGCCCCAATTGTCGCCAGGTCCAGGTGGCGCTGGGCCAATATTTCGCGGTTCAGGTCCCGCTAACGCGCTACAATGCCTTCGCGAAGGCCGAGTACGACCTGAGCAACGACATATCTTTCTACGCCCAGTTCAACTTCATGAATTCGAAGGCGCTGAGCCAGACCAGTCCTGGTTCGACCAAGCCGTCGATCCCGCTTCTCGTTCCCCAGAACAACCCGTTCATCACTGGGAATGCTGCGCTTCAGCAGATCCTCAACTCCGTCACGCCCCGGCCGACGGGCAACATCATCGTGACAAAGCTGATGAGCACGCTCGGCAACCGGATCGAGCCGTTCAAATATAATGTCTGGCAAACGACAATCGGTTTAAAAGGAAAAATTCCGGGAACCCAGGTCAGATGGGATGTTTACGGGACCTACGGGAAATCTCAATATATCAACGACATGTACGGCGACGGCAGCCTTGCGGCGATAACCACGATCCTCAACGGAACGGCGAATTACACGGGCGCCGGCGGTACGTGTAAGGGTTATGCGTGGAATCCGTTAGGCCTGACGCCGTTGACGCCGGGTTGTCTGGAATATGTCAGCCGCATCAACCACAGCACCAACGATCAATCGCAGAAAATGGTGGAAGCCACGATCGAGGGACCGCTGTTCAAGCTGCCCGGTGGTGACTTGAGCTTCGCGGTCGGCGCGGATTATCGCGAAACATCGTTCAATTACGTGCCGGACTCGACGCTCCGGACCAACGATTCGATCGCCTATGGGTTTGTCAGCGCGGCCTCCGGGAAACAGTCGGTTAAAGAAGTTTATGGCGAGCTGCTCGTCCCAATCCTCAAGGACACGCCGTTCTTCCGGTCCCTGACAGCGGATCTGGGTTACCGTTATTCCACCTACAGTTTGTTCGGGGGTCAGCACACGTACAAAGCCGATTTAACTTGGCGCCCGATCAAACCGGTATTGATCCGCGGCAGCTATTCGGTCGCGATCCGCGCGCCAAGCCTCTCCAACCTGTTCGGGCCGACCTCGGTCGCTCAGCTTCCGATTGGCACACTGCCGAACGCAGGGGACCCCTGCGCTTTTGGCAGCGTCTATCGCACGGGCAGCAACGCCACGCAGGTCCAGGCCTTGTGTTTGGCCCAAGGCGTGCCCGCTAGCCTGTATCCGACCTACACCTACGGCATTTCGACAGTTCCCGGGCAAGACGGCAGCAACCCGAGCCTAACGCCGGAAAAGGCGCGGACCTATTCGTTCGGCGCGGTCCTGACGCCCAAGTTTGGTAGCGGCGTCTTCAGGAGCGTGTCGCTGTCCGTCGATTATTACCATATCTCAATCAAGAACGCGATCGGATCGCTGCTATTGTCGGACATCCTGCCGCGCTGTTTCAATTCGGACGGCGCTAGCAACCCCAGCTATTCGGTGAGCAACGCCTTCTGTCAGCGTATCGCCCGCGATCCGCTGACCGGACAAATCGCTCTGGGCCAGCAAGGCCTGTTTAACTTCGCTTCCTATACCGTTGCGGGGATCGACGGGCAGTTCAATTGGCGGATCGGACTAGACGATCTGGGGATGGCGGCCGGCGCGGGTTCGATCGAACTGAGTTCGACCGCATCGTATCTCAAGACGTATCGGGTTGCTGGGCTGCTCGGCTCTCCTACACTTAATTATGCCGGCAGCGCGGGTTATGGTGGCGTCGGTGGCGGGATCACGCACCCCAAGTGGAAGATCAACACCAGTATAGGCTATTTGAGCGATGACTTTAGGGCCACGCTGCTGTGGCGTCACATTTCGAGCATGGTCCATTCGGATCTCGTGGCCAATCCGGCCTCAACCACGCAGGGGATCAAGGCCTACAACTATCTCGATCTGAATTTCGGGTTCAACGTCGCTAAGCTGTTCACGCTTGGCTTCGGGGTGAACAATTTGACGGATAAGGCCCCGCCTTTCATTAGCGCCTCTCCGTTGACCACCGATGCGGCGACCTATGACGTGATCGGACGGTCGTTCTACGCCTCGGTCAAGGTGAGTTTCTGAGGCCGTCACGCGACCGCGGGATGACGGCATCCCCCGCCGCGATCTGGCCTCGCGCGTGAACATCCTCGTGTTGCCCGGCGATGGGATCGGTCCCGAGATTACCGATGCCACGCTCGCCATATTGACCGCGGTCGATCGCAAGCTCTCGCTGGGTCTCGCGTTCGAGACGGTGCAGATCGGCCTTGCGAGCCTCGCTACGCAAGGATCGACCTGCCCCGATGCCGTGCTGCAGCGCATACCCCACGTCGATGGCGTCATCCTGGGCCCGGTCTCGCATTATTCCTACCCGCCCGGGCAGCCCAACCCGTCGGCCGCGCTGCGAACAGGGTTTCAGCTTTACGCCAATATCCGGCCCTGTCGATCGCGGCCCGGATTGAGCGCCTTCAAGCCGATGGATCTGGTGATCGTTCGCGAGAATACTGAGGGCTTTTACGCCGATCGTAACATGCATGCCGGGCCGGGCGAGTTCATGCCCGATCCCGACAGCGCCTTCTCGATCCGCAAAATCACGGCCGTCGCGTCACGCCGGGTCGCGCATGCGGCGTGCGAACTGGCGGCGGGGCGAAGCGGGCGGCTGATGGCGGTTCACAAGGCCAATGTCCTCAAGCTCACCGATGGATTGTTCCTACGCGAGGTCCGGGCCGCCGCCGCCGAATATCCGACGGTCACGCTCGACGAAGTGATCGTCGACGCCGCCGCGGCTTTGCTCGTGCGCGATCCGGGGCGGTTCGACGTCATCGTCACCACCAACATGTTTGGTGATATCCTGTCCGACGAGGCGTCCGAACTGAGCGGTAGCCTCGGCCTGGGTGGGTCGATCAACGTCGGCGACGATATCTGCGTCGCGCAGGCGCAGCATGGCTCCGCGCCCGATATCCAGGGCCAGCACGTCGCCAATCCCACCTCACTGATCCTGTCGGCCGCGATGTTACTCGACTGGCGCGGGCGCCGTGACGGCAATCCGGCATTGATGCAGGCGAGCGGTCTCATCAACGCGGCGGTGGATACGGTTCTGCTCGAACCGGGCGCGCGAACGCGCGACCTTAGCGGCACTCGGGACACCGATGCCTTTGCCAAGCTGATTGTCGCCACCATTGAGGCACACGCATGACAGGACGGAAGGGCGCCATTGTGCGCCCCGCAGAGGTCAAGCCGCACGACCGTGGCAACGGCGCGCACGACGCCGCTCGTGACATCCGAGATCGGGGCAACAAGCTTGCTGACGGGTATCACGGTCATCGACCCGGGCGGGGCGATCCCGCTTCACTTCCACAATTGCGAAGAGAGCGTCATCGTCCTCGAGGGCTCTGCCATCGTGCTCATCGATGGTGCGGAGTATGAACTCGGCCCCGGCGACACAACATGGCTCCCTGCGGACCTTCCTCATTGCTTTCTCAATCCGTCGGCAACAGCGATCCTGCGCATCCTCTGGATCTACGCATCAATCGATGCGACGCGGACGCTGATCGCCTCCGGCGAAACGCAACGTGTCGATCGAGAACGAATGCGGGGTGAGGGCTAAAATCAGGCGACTAACCGGTCGCGATCGTACGTCGGCGAAGTAGGCGAACAGTTCGCGATAGTGATCGTCGATCGTCCGCCTGATCGAGGTGTCGGAGGTTGCGCAATGCGGGCCACCGGCGAGATCGACGTGGCTTGCCACTTGCTGCTTGCCGCTGGGCATCGGCGGCGGAATACCGCTGATCGGCCACGCAATCGGCGTTATCTGCCCCTCGGCTCAAGGCTGATCGATTCATAAGGGCATCCTTGGCAGGACGACTGTGATCCGCAACCCGGGCGCGGCGTTCGCGACCACGATGTCACCGCCGTGAGCGACGGCAACTGCGGCAACGAAGCTGAGGCCGAGTCCGTTCCCCGGCGTCGTCCGGCTAGCTTCCCCGCGAAAGAACCGACGCAGAATGTTATCGCGGTCTTTGGGGGGTACTCCCGGACCGTCGTCAGACACCGAAAATCGTGCCCAGTGGTCATCACCATCGAGCATCAGTTCGATGTGGGAGCCTCGCGGGGTGTGGACGATCGCGTTGTCGAGCAGGTTGGTTAGGGACTGCGCCAGCAACTCACGATCGCCTGACACCGAAATCCCCGGTTCGACCAGCCAGCGCAGCGTGCGCCCGCCGTCGTTGACCGCAGGACGAAACCCGTCGCCGACATCTTCGACCAGCGCCGACAAATCGATCGGCGTAAATCCTTGAGCGAGTCCGCCACCTTCGACCTCCGCAATGCGCAAGATCGACCCGAACAGCTTGAGCAATTCGTCGCCCTGCTCGATTGCGCGTTCGGCCGCGCCGTCTACTTGGCCGACTTGGCCGAGCTGATGCCGCAACCGGAGCAGCGGTGTGCGCAGATCGTGCGCGACGTCGCTTGATACCTGGCGGAGATTCTCCATCAGTCCGGCTATGCGATCGAGCATGGCGTTGATCGCCAGCGCGACGGTATCGAACTCATCGCCGCCTGTGCCGACCGGAACGCGCTGGTCTGAATCGCCCGCGACGATGGCAGCCGCGGTGTCGCTGATCGCGCCAAGCCGTCGACGAAGATAGCGCCCGAGCATCAAAGCCCCAGCACCGCCAATCACGAGGATCACCGCGAACGCAGAACCAAACAGTGTCAGGATGGTGGTGTCGATCGCCTCGAGCGCTTCCGACCCGACCGCAACAACCAGGCGGCTGCCGTCGATCAGATCGACCGCCCTGGCGCGGGCAAACTCAGGCCCTTCGCGCGCATCTTGAAATTCGATCATGCTGAAGCCGGGCTGCGGACGCGGCGTGTCGAGTGACCCGGCGATGCGCCGGCCAGCGGGGTCGAACAGTGCATAACCGAATGTCTGGGTCGTCGCCTTCGTCGCCTCGCGCTCGGCGATCTCGCGCGCCATTTCGGGGCCGGCGTCACCCTCACGCGTGAGGTCCGCCACTTCTTCCGAAATCGCCTGGTCGCGCTGTTGCCGGAACTCTGCATCGGCGGCGAAATAGACCGCGACACCAAGCAACAGGATCGCCGCGGCGAAGGCGGCGGCATAGGTAAACGCGATGCGATAGGCGGCGCTCAACCGCCGATCAGCCATCCGCCCGCATCCGATAGCCGGCGCCCCGGATCGTCTCGATCGGTTCGTCGGCAAATCCTTCGCGCAGCTTCGATCGCAGCCGGCTCAAATGGCTTTCGACGATGTTGGTCTGCGGATCGAAATGAAAACCCCACACATGCTCTAGGAACATCGTGCGGGTCACGACCCGCCCGACATTGCGCATGAGTAGTTCGAGCAGGGCATATTCGCGGGGTTGCAGCAGAACGACACGCCCACCGCGGGTGACTTCGCGACGCAGGATGTCCAACGCGACGTCGCCCACTTCCAGCCGCGTAATCACATCGCTGATGGGCGGCCGGCGCATTAACGCATTGAGCCGCGCGGCGAGTTCGGTCAGCGCGAACGGCTTGACCAGATAATCGTCGGCACCCGCATCGAGCCCGGCGACGCGATCGGCGATCCCGCCCTTCGCGGTCAGCACCAGTACCGGCACGCGGACGGCGCCGGCGCGCAGGCGGCGCAATACATCCAGTCCTTCGAGGCCGGGCAGCATCCGATCGAGCACGATGGCATCGAACCCTTCGGTCGCTCCCAAATGCACCGCATCCTCCCCGTCCGCGACGCGCGTCACGACGTGGCCGAGTTCACCGAGGCCACGCTCAACGAACGCCGCGGTCTCGTCGTCATCTTCGGCGAGGAGGATGCGCATGGTGGCCGGTTAGTCCTTCGCGCCGGGCTTTTCGAACGAATCCTCGACGATCTTGCCGGTCGTCGCATCGACGCCGATCTCGTGGATGCGCGCACCCTGTGCGATGTCGAACGAATAGCGCCAGCCATGGCCCTCGTATTCGTACTCCGCGTCCTTTACGCGGCCCGGCGCGATCTTGAGCGCGATCGCGCGCGCCTGGGCCATGGTCAGCTTGGGCTTGGGCGCTTTGGTCGCGGCAATTCCGGGGGCGGTCAACGCAAGCGCGGCAAGCGCAGCGGCGGTGGCGAAACTCTTCATCACGATACTCCTGACAGACGGCGCAGATCGGCCGCTGATCATCCGGATAGCACTTCCTAGATTGGATCACGCTTGCAAGGGATGTCGGTTTTCCCAATGTTCATTAACGGCGCGCGGCGTTGGGTATAGATCACGCGACATTGTCTTTTCCCAATGTGACCGTTTTCTCGAAGCGCCGGGAGACAGCCCGCCCTGGCCGCGATATCCCATGTGATCCCTCAGACGCGAGTCGCTCGCCATGAAACTGCCTCTAGTCGGCCTCACCGCCTTGCTCATCGGCGCCGCACCGGCAGCGCCCGCATCGGATTACGTCCTGACAAAAAGTGTCGCGCTTGGCGCTCCAGATCGCTGGGACTATGTCGTCTTCAGCGCGGATACCCGTCAGGTCTATGTCGCGCATGGCGATCGTGTAACGGTCATCGATTCTCGCTCGGGTCGCGTGATCGGAGAGGTTACGGGGATGCCGGGCGGAACTCACGGCGTCGCGATCTCGGCAAGCTCCGGGCAAGGCTTCACCGATGATGGCGAAGCCGGGCAAGCGGTGGCCTTCGATCTCAAGACGCTCAAGGTCACCCGCCGCATTCCGGTCGCCGATGATGCCGACGGTATGGTGCTGGACAAGGCGACGGGCAGGATTTTCGTGGTCGATGGCGACCCCGGCACGATCAGCGTGATTGATGCGAAGACCGCCGCCCTGGTGGCGACGATCGTCGCTGGCGAAAAGGTCGAATACATCGCATCCGATGACAACGGCACAATCTATGCGGCCGGCGAAGGCAATGGCGATGTGCTAAAGATCGACGCTCGAACCAACACCGTCACCGCGCGCTGGGCGACTCCCGATTGCACCAAACCGCACGGTCGGGCGCTCGATAAGACGAATAAGCGAGTGTTCATGGGCTGCGTTAACTCGACCATGATGGTGGTTGATATGACAACCGGCCGAATCATCGCCAATCTGCCGATCGGGTTGGGCAGCGACGCGGTCGCATTCGATGCCAGACGCAAGCGAGTGTTCAGCTCGAATGGCCGCGATGGAACGATCTCCGTCTATCAGCAGACGTCGGCCGACGACTATCGTGCGATGCCGCCGATCGCCACGGCGGTCAGTGCCCGAACAATGACGGTCGATTCTACTACCGGGCGACTGTTCGTTGTGGCGGCTGACACCGATCCGGCTAGTTCACCCGGCGGACGGCCACGCGTCCGGCCCGGCACGCTGAAGTTGATGATGATCGATCCCCGCTGAGCACGCGGAGCAAAGCTACGGCAGTCGCGCCTTTGCGAGTTCCAAGCGGGCGGCCTTGAACGCCGCGGCAAAGCGGGGTTTGGCCATCAACCGCTCGTCAACGAGCAGGCCAAGTGCCTCGCCTGCCGTCACGTCGCTGCGGAAATGCTGGTCGCAGGTGAGCCGAGCCTGGGCGAACTCGGCGGCGCGCGCGAGGATCGCGGGCGCGCGCGCCGGGATCAGCCGCGCGAGCACGCCGGCCATCGCATAGGCTATCGTCGCATGCCCGCTCGGATAGCTCGACAGCGGATCGTCGACACGCGAGCACGGCGTGATGGCGGGATCGACGATCCACGGGCGTGGGCGTCTGAACTCGTCCTTGCCGCGATCGACCACGGCCTTTTCGGTGGCACGGACCAGCTCGAACAATCGTGCGGTCGCGGGCAGCCTGGCGGGGTCGAGGCCCGGGACGGCGGCGGCAAACAGCGACACGTCCTTGATCTTGCCCAGCGCGGCCGCAGCATCGCGCGCAGCGCGCGGCGTGGCCGCCAGCATCGTGCGTAGCTCGACCAGCTCAGCCTGTCCCTGCGGTGAGGCCGTCGCCGGTGGCGGCGGCAGCACCAGCACAGGATCGAGGTCCACCTGGCTGAGCAACCCCGGCGGGTCCTTGCCCGGCTAGGCTCCGACCAGCGCGACCGGAAGCAGCACCGCGGCCAGTATGCGCCGCGTCAGAACGTGAACGTCACGTCGGCAGTAAACGTTCGCCCCGATTGATAGAAATATTGATCGAACGGCGCGGTCTTGCCGGTCGAGATGTTGGTCACGCGACGCGAATTGAAAATGTTGCTGACCTCGACCCCGATCCGCGCCGGTCCGATGTCGTACCGCGCGGAGGCAATAGCGGTGTTGTAACCTTTGCTTTGATAGGCCGGATTATCATAGGCGTTGCCAGAGGTGGTCGAACCGGCTGGATTGTTGAACCACTGTTTGCCGACCCACTTGTCGATGAGCGAGAAGCGGATCGGGCCCTTCTTGTACAGTACGCCGCCCGCCGCAATATATTCGGGGGCTTTGGCGACTTGTTGCCGCAGCACGCCGGGATTGTCGGTCTTGGCGTAGTTGCGCGACCCGTTGGCGAACACCGCGAGTCCGTTGCCGAACGCGTAGGTGATCTGGCCTTCGATGCCCTTATATTGTACCGCGCCCTGGTTGATGAAGATCACGCCCTGTCCGGGGATTGCCGACGTGAACGACGCGAACTTGTTCTTGAAATCGATCTTGTAGACGTCGGCGTCGATGCTGAGGTTGCCGCCGTGATAGACCACGCCCGCCTGATAGTTGGTCGATCGCTCGGGCTCGACCGTCGATAGCGTCGGGGTGGCGACGTACAGCACGCTGAGCGGCGGCGCGAGGAAACCGCGCGCATATTGGCCATATACCGACAGCCGATCGTTCACCGCGTAATTGATCGTCAGGAACGGCAAATTGGCGGTATAGGTATCGCTTTGGGTTTGCGCGTAGCGAACGGTCTGGTTGTACAATGCGTTGATCTTGCGATTGAAATCGACGTGCTTGAATCCGGGGGTGATTTTCAGCCCGGCGAGTGGGCGCAGTTCGAGCTCGACGAATTCCTCGGTGTGGTTAGTTTCCGATTTCTGGTCGAACTTTATGTCGCGCGGCGTGGCGGCGCCGGTCACCGGGTTGGTCACGGCTTTTTCCAGATAGTTGCGCGCGCCGGTGATCAGGTCGACGTCGCGCTGCTGGCGATAGGTGTTGGAAAATTCGATCCACGCGCCGGCGGTGATCGCACCGAAGCCGAAATCGATCCGCGCCTTGGCGATGTCGCCGAACACGCGATATTTGTTGGTCTTAGTATAGCCGGGGACGCCGAACGATGTCGGGCCGCCCGACACCAACGTGACGACATTGGCTGCGGTGATCTGCGCCGGAGTAGCGGTGGCGAACAACGTCACGTCGTTGCCGCTCAGCGTCTCGTTGTCATAGCTGTACGTATAGGCGCGATTTTCGAAGATCGACTTCGGTGCAATCTCCGCCTCGAACTTGACGATCTCGAAATCGGTCGTCTTGCGGGTGTGATTATAACCCTGATAGGTCTGCGAATTGGGATCGTTGTTCAGGCTGAAATATTTGCCGACCAGCGCGACCTGCGATGAAGTCGCGCCGTCATTATCTGGCTGGTTGAACTTGTTGGCATTGTAGGTGCCCAGGATCGTCAGGCTGGCCTTGGGGCCGACCGGAATGACCACCTTGCCGAACACATTGACCGATCTGAACGGGCTGAACGTACGCTCGCCGGCCGAATGGATGCGCTGGCCGCTCAGCACGAATTGCGTTTCGCCCAGCCGGTCGATCGATCCGCTCTGCACCAGTCCGCGCAGCAGATAGGTGTTGAAGTTGCCGTACGCCCCTTTCAGCTCGACGCCGGGATCCTCGCGCGTCGCGCGCGAAAACAGGTTGATGTTGCCGCCAAAGGTCGCCTGACCCAGCATGCTGGCATTGCCCGGGCCGCGATCGACGATCAGTGTCTCGACCGTATTCGACGGAAAGAACGTGTTCGAATGGTGGGTCGGGTCGTTGGTGTCGCCGAACGGCACGCCGTCATAGGTGACGTTGTATTCGCCGTCCTGAAAGCCGCGGATCTGCGATTTCGATTCGGACAAGCCGATTCCGTTGGCGCCGCCGGTATTCGACACACTGGGACTGATCAGCGCGATCTGGTTGAAATCGGCGGTCGCCGGGAGCGAATCCTCGATGAACGAGCGTGAGATGACCGATTGCGGCTGCGTCGTCTGTAGAGAAGCGGTGACCGGCGCGATCTCGTTGGCCTTGGTCGCGGTGATGACGATGTCCGACCCTTCGGCAAGGCCGTTCTGGTCGGGCCGGGTCTGGTCGGTAGGGTCGGCGGGCGGATTCGACTCGGCGGGTTTTGCCGCTGCATCGGCCGGTTTGGCTGGGGCGTCGGCAGCATGCGCCCAAGCTGGCGTGACGACCAACGCGGCGCTGGCGAGCAGCGTCGATACCGTGCGGCGGCTAATCATGTGAGTCCCTTCCCCGATCGTAACGACTCGGCGCTAGGGACACCGCGTGACGGAGCGGTTGCGAATTGATGACGGTTTGGGGACTCTTTCGCGATCCGTCAGGGTGTGTCTGCGCCGAGTCTCGGCGGCTGCAATTGCGCTCGGAAAAGCAGTTATGGCAGTGTGGCACTTAGCTAGAGTTGGAAGATCGACCCCTATTGCCGCTTCTACTAAGACTGAAGATGCAAAAGCGAAGGATGCGACAATTGCACTGGCATATTCGCGAGATGCTGGCGTGGGCAGCTCTCGCAACTTGCAGCGGATGCGCGGGCGACCCCGCCTATCGTATCCCCACTAAGCTGTATTCCAATACGGATATCTCCGTCGTGCGCGTGTACGCTCATCGCGATGCGGATGGCATTGTCGTTACAGGCGATGTTCGACGACCCGACGGCTACGCCGGGGTAGTGCCGGGCCATCTTCGCGTCACAGGTCTCAATGATCTCGGGCGGGTCGTTGCCGTCACGGACGCCAACTGGGGTGAATTCATGAACCGGCGGTTCCGTCTCGCCTATTTCAGAACTTTTCTGCGAACAGAAACCCCTTTGGAAATCGTCACCGTCAGCGTCGAACCTATAACTCGTCGGCAACCATGACGAGCGTTAGGCGGCGGCGCGATGTTGTTTGCGGGCCGTGGCCCATGCGTCTGCTTTGCACCGTAGGCAATTTTTAAGCGGACCAGCCGCAAACGGCCCAAGTCCCGCCCTTTCGACTCATGACACTTGTACAGTTTTACAATGAAATGCCCCCGCGCGCTCGTCGTTCGCACACCAGCAGCCTGCCGTCATTTACCAATCACAAATATCGTCACCGCCTTGGGATCGATCCGATGACGGCGCGACGATCGTGGCGTGCCGCATTTATCCTTACCGATCCAACGACAGCCGCCGCTATCGTAGAGGTTGAGACGTCGATCAGTATGGCCGATCAGCACAGTAAAATGATCATAGGCTCCGCTCAGGTGGAGCGCAACGGGAAGGCCGCGGTCGACGTGCCCCTCAAGCTCGCTTAGCAACGCGCGTCGCGTGACCGACTTGCGCCCAGCGAACGGACGCACTTGCTTCAACCGCAGCGAGGTCATTGCGCTAGCGCTAGCGCACAATCGCTTGGCCAAGGCTAGCCACGTCGGGAGATCGATCCCGTCACGCAGCGCAGGCGCGGCGTTGCGCTCAACAATCAGCTCGACGCCTTCCTCGAACAGCGTCGCGCATTCACGATGGGAAAGGGACCGGATGCCGCTCACCGTCAACCGAAGCGCGTTGATGATGGCGTACACGCCGCACAAGCCGTCCAGGTCACCTTGCTTGTAGGGCGCGATGGTGTCAGCCGCGAACCGCTGCACGTCGTCGGCGAACAGCGGGGTCTTACGCGGAACGCTAATATTCCGAAGCCAGCATGATGGTCAGCACGCGCGTCGTGGCCGCGGGGTCAGCAGGATTGGGCGAACCTCGGTTGAGCTCGGTGTCGTAATAGTCAACCTTCCAGAAGACGCGCTCGCCTTCCCAATCGATCGATCCGAAATCGTGCTCGCCGTATGGATCATTGTCAGCAGTGAATATGTCGAACGCCGCAATGGCGGCGAGCAGAGTGTCGGCATTGCCCCTAGTGTGGCGGATGACGCCGGGGGTAACGAAGAGCCGACCAGTCGAGCGTCGCGCCCGCAAATCGTCGTTGAGCTTGGCAATCTTTAATACGCGCGCATCGTCAGCGCGCACGCCGTCAGTCGCGGTCATGCGGTGTTCCTTTCCTGCGATGAGGGTTGGGTCAGACTAGGCTTACGAGCTTACGCTGTGCGTCGCGGTCGCCTTGGATGTAACGTTCGGTCGTCGACAGTGAGCGGTGCCCGGCAAGCTCCTGGACGTCGCGGAGCGAGCCCCCGGTCCGGGGGAGCAGTCGTGCCGAGCGCGTGATAAAGGTGCGCCGTCCCGAATGCGACGAACAGCCATTCAACCCAAGCTCGACGTACACGCACTTGAACCAGTTGACGACGCTGCGCGCGGTCATGTGACTGCCCCGTTGCGACGGGATAACGGGTCCCTCACGCGGTCGTTCGGACAAGCGGTGGAGCTTCGCCAGCGCTAGCGCCAGATCGGTATGCATAGGAATGCGCCGTGCCGAACCGTTCTTCGCGATACTGCGCGCAACGCATATCTGGCGATCCAGCCGACCATCAGGCTTAAGCACCATCGTCCAGTCGAGGCCGGCAATCTCGCAGGCGCGCAACCCCGCTTTGAAGCTGAGCAGCACGATGACCTGATTACGTACGGGATGGCGAGTGTCGCGAACCCGCTTCAATAATCGGCGCAGGTCGGCGCTCTCCAAGACCCTTGCGGGTTGGGACATGTCTTTTCTCCATGATGGGATGAACAGCGCACTAGCACTGTGATACCAGTATAACACACCTAGCGTGCGCAGTCAAAGACGCAGCATTGGGCCGACCCACCACGCAGCGATGCTACCGAGGGCGCGACGTGCCAATTTGGTATGGTGTTACCACTGCGGCCGACGGCGATCGGCGACTTCTGTTCGCCAGCTAAGGCTACGAGTCGGGCAAAAAGAAATCGGTCGGTGCCGTGGAGTCGGGCGCGCCAGGCAGATGGCCGGCGGGCGCGCGATCGTCTTTATCCCCCGTTCTAACAATTCAGCGGATTCTCTATGTTGCCTACCAGCGCATAAAATGGGCACCTAAGTGCCACGAAGGGGCCTGGATGGCCGAACATACTGTAATTGCTCGACACCTGGCGGAGACGGAGGGATTCGAACCCTCGGTACGGTTTCCCGTACGACGCTTTAGCAAAGCGTTGGTTTCAGCCACTCACCCACATCTCCATGCAGCGGCGAAGC